>NZ_JARBDC010000025.1:0-41796 GCF_036577625.1 Paenibacillus sp. GYB003
ATTTGCCTCCGGCTTCCTTCAGATTCTGCCTCACGACAGACACCCTTGCCCTTAGCTAACGGTAGGCGCTCGCCAGCCCCCGTTCAGGACTTACACCCTAAAGATGACGCCCATGCTGGGCGTACAACAAAAAGACCGCTTTCCCGGTAAAGGGAAACGGTCTTGTCCGGCCTCGTCGCCAAGAACGAGGGATGCGCGTTACGCGCGAATATCCAGCTTGCCGCCCAAATGCGGCTGGACGCTCTGCTGCAGCATTTGCACCATTTGCGCCCCTTGCGCTTCCGCGCTTTCCTTCGCCTTGCTCAGCATGGCGATGCCGACCGCGAGCGGAAGGTCGCTTTTGCTGAACTGCGAATACGCCGCGTTTAACGATACGCTCATCGACGAATCCCTCCGACGGCAGTCCGAAATTGTCGTTCTCCCCGATCATATCACGCCGCCGGCCGACGGACAACCGTCCGGCGCGAATGGCGTCGGGCGGCAGACGGCGGCCGGAACGAGCGGATCGGCCGACGGGGCTCGTCCCGCGCGATCAGGCGAGATCGAGCCTCATTTTCACCGTACGGAGCGCGTGGCCGTAAAACAGCTCCTCCGTCTCGCCGACCTGCCGAAACGATCGGGCTTCGTAAAACGTCCGGCCCTTCCGGTTCGTTTTCTCCACGTTCGCGAACAGATGCTTCACGCCCCGGAGCCGGGCGATTCCCGCCTGCAGCAGCATCGTGCCGATGCCGATCCCTTGCGCCTCCGGCACGATATAAATCGCGCCGAGCTCCGCCTCCTTCGGGTCGCGGCGGGAGACGAAAAAGTTGGCGAAGCCGACGATCGCGTCGTCTTGCTGCGCCACGAGCAGCAGCGAATCGGCCATTCTCCGCACGATCGCCTCGTCGGAATAAAACGAGTCCAAAAACCGCCTGCGCACCGGCACCGGAATAATGCCGCCGTACGTATGATGCCACGACGTCCGCGCCACCCTTTGCACGTCGGCGACATCTCCGTGCTCCATCAAACGAATCGTAACCGTCATCTGCTCCGCCTCGCCCTTCAGACGCTATTGCCGTTTGTCCACAGTGTACCAAAGGCGATGGCGGTTCGTAAACGGTCCCGGTCTCCGGACGATGCTGCGGGAGCCGGTCACCTATTAAAAAAAAAAGCCGCGCATCACGCTTCGCTGTCCAGCGCGCGTCTGGCCAGCCCGGCGAGGACGGCGTCCTCCATCGGCGGATTGTGCAGCCCCGCCCGGACGTCGCGGTACATCCGCTCGAGCGGCAGCTTGCGCGACAAGCTCGCGCCGCCGACGATGCGCATCGCTCCGTCGACGATCCGCATGGCCGCTTCGACGGCGACGACTTTCGCCAGCCCCAGCTCCTGCTTCAGCGCCAGACGTCCGTCGGCGGACGAGGCGTCCCACCGGTCGGCGACGGCGTACAGCAGCGTGCGGGCCGTCATAAGGTCCGCCTCGATCAGCCCGATTTGCCGCTGAATGTGGGGAAGCTCGGCGATCGGCGCCGTCAGGCTGTTCGGCTTGTACTCCCGCGCGAATTGCAGCGCGAAGTCGCGGGCCGCCCAGGCGATGCCGATGTAGCAGGCGGGAATGTGCAGCATCCAGCCGCCGTCGTCCCGTTTTTTCGACCCCCATGCCGCGCCTTCGCTCAAGCAATGGTCTTCGGGGACGAAGACGTCGTCCAGCACGACGTCGTGGCTGCCGGTCGCCCGCATGCCGAGCGTGTCCCACGTTTCCTCGATCGAAACGCCGGGACCTTTGCGCACGAAAAATTCGCCGATTTTGTCTTCGCCGGCGATTCCCGCCTTGACCGTAAATTGGTTCAAAATCGGGCTGAGCGTGCTGTACGTTTTCCGGCCGCGAATGCGCCAGCCTCCCGGCACCCGCGTCGCCGTCGTCTCCGGCCGGCCGCCCCGGCTCGGGCTTCCGGTCGCCGGCTCGCTCGCGAAGCTGTTGATCATGGCGCCCTCGTCCACGACTTCGCGGCAAAACGCCGTGAACAGCGTCTCCGGCCACGAGCGCGTGCCGCGCAGCTGCAGCATCGTCCCGACGTGCCAGCCGACCGCCAGCGCGGTCGAGCCGTCTCCGCGCGCCAGCCGCTCCTGGCCGAGCACGAGCTCGTGCAGCGACGCCTCGTCTCCGCCGTATTCGCGCGGAACGGTCAGCTTCAAATAGCCGGCCTCGCGCAGATCGGCGAAATTGTCGAACGGAAACGACCCTTCCGCGTCATGCCGCTGCGCCCTGCCGGCGAAAACGGCGGCCAGCCGGTCGCACGTCGCGGCGAGCGCGGCCTCCTTGTCGTTGCGAATCGCGAAATCGGGAAATGGCTGTTTCTGCTCCGTCATGCGCTTCTCCGACCTCCTTTGTCCTTGCTTATGCTTATCGGATTACCCGGTTATTGACCATTATACACCGAGCGAGTCTTTCCGACGAAGCGGATAGGTGAATGTGGGTTCAACTATACGGATTCCGTCAACGGATTGCCTCTCACCGCTGTTGAAATCAAGCTGTCGTTCTCGCATGTTCCGTAGCTGCAATTTGAAGAAATGGCGGCCGTAATCGTTCCGGGGCAACTCCTTTCCCTCCATCCTTGCGATCCGCCGGAGGACTCGAACCGCCAACTTAACCGTCCTGACCGTCAAGCGTTCAGCCAATCGCTATTATATGCGCCCGGACACAGCTTCTTCCGTTCCCGCGTCCGGCATCCCTCCGCCCTGCCCGGCGAGCTCGAAAGGAACCGGAATTCCTCCCGCTAATTCGTTTCGGAACGGGGGCCGGCTCATTTAAACGGGAAAACCTCCCGTTATTTCAGTACCGCATCGGCAAAAAGCGCGATTCGGGCGAAGTTATCGGGAGGTTTTCCTGTTCGTATGGCCGGCGACGGGGGTATCGATAAAGTTAACGGGAGGTTTTACCGGTAACTTTTTGCTGTTAGGCGGGTTATGCGGGGCGGGACGATCCGCGCTTGCAGGCGGCGCACTTCGTTGACACCCGATACCATCGATGGTATGGTGAAGGGGAACAGGCATTCCGCCGCACGCGGGGTGCCTGGTCGTATTTTCCGCCGTTTTTTACATTAAATGTAATTTCATTTTGCAGGAGGGAAGCCGATCATGATTCAAGTCAAAGAGTTCGTCGATACGGACAGTTCGTATGCGGAGAAAAAAGCGAACGAATTTCTGGCGACTTTGAAAGACGACCAGGTGATCAACATTTGTTACGGATCGATCATGAAAGCGAACGCTTCCGGTGCGGCGAATCAGAGAAGCACCATACTAGTCGTATATAAACACGCGGAACCGTAATTCCGGCGCCCCGATGTCCGGAGCGGCGCCAGCCGCCCGGACGGTTCGCGGCGGAACGCCCGAAAGCCCGCTCCCGGTAACGGAAGCGGGCTTTTCATAGCCGCGGCTTTTTTTCATCCGGCGACAACCGTTCGCTCAAGCGTCCGCCGCGCAGCGAAACCCGATATTGCCCGCCGAGCTGTCCGGCGTATTCGAGTTGCGGGCCGCGACCCGGTACCGGTTGCAGTACGATTTATGGCATAAATACGAGCCTCCGCGCATGCTGCGACGATCGCCGGTTGCCGGGCCGATCGGGTTGTCCGCCGGTTCGTCCGTGTAAGCGGTCCGGCTGAACCAATCGTGCACCCACTCCCATACGTTGCCGGAAACGTTGTACAGCCCGTATCCGTTCGGCTCGAACGACCGCGCCGGGGCCGTTCCGACGTAGCCGTCCCGCTTCGTGTTCGTTTCCGGAAACGTCCCCTGCCAAATGTTGCACATATGCTTGCCGTCCGGCGTCAGCTCGTCTCCCCAAGGATACGTCTTCTGCTCGAGTCCTCCGCGCGCCGCGTATTCCCACTCCGCTTCGGTCGGCAGCCGTTTGCCCGCCCATTTGCAATAGGCGACGGCGTCGTTCCACGTCACGTGAACGACGGGATGGTCCATCCGGTCCTCGATATGCGAGCCCGGTCCTTCGGGCTGGAACCAGAAGGCGCCCTTCACCCCGAACCACCACGGCGTCCCCTGTACCCTGCCCATCAAGTAAGGCGTCTGGCGGGGCGTCAAAAACAGCTCGAACACATAAGACCAGCCGAACTTTTCCGCCTCGGTTTTGTAATGCTTCGCATTGACGAATTCCGCGAACTGCCGGTTCGTCACCGTGCACGCGTCGATATAGAACGGGTTCAGCTTCACCTCGTGCACCGGACCTTCGCCGTCCGCCGGGAAGCCGTCCTTGCCGCCGCCATTGCCCATCAAAAACGTGCCGCCCGGCAAATGGATCATGCCGGCTTTGCCGGAACGCTCGTCGGCATGCGCCGGGCTCCGCTCGGCCCGAGCCGCCTCGCCCGCCTCATGACCGGCTTCCGAATCCGTATTCGGCGCATCGGCGCTCTTGAACGATTGAAACGGTAGGGCCGATCTGCCGCCGACCTGGCAGCAGGAGCCTTTTTGCTCTTCCGTCATAGGTTGGGTTCCCCTTCTTCGGTCGTCGTGAATGTGCGCTTTCGTTCATTCTAACCAAAAACGGCGGGACGGGCAATAAGAGCAAATTTGGGAAACAGCGGCCGGTGCCGCCGGATTGCCGCACACGAAGCCGACTCGGCATCTCGATATATAGGCCGGTCCGCGATTCGCGAACGGCTTGTTCGCATGTATTTGCCGTTTTGCGAATATACATGAAGGAGAACTTTATTCCAAGTAAAAAGAGGCGGCTCATGCAAAAACAATCTTTTGTGCGGGGGACGTTCATCTTGACCGCGGCGTCCTTCGTCACGCGCATACTCGGATTCGTCAGCGGCATTTTTTTGGCTCGTTCGCTCGGGGCGGAAGGGATCGGACTGCTCATGATGGCCCATCCGCTCGTTCCGCTCGTCATTACGCTAACCGAGCTCGGTTTGCCGGTCGCGATCTCGAAGCTGGTCGCGGAAGCGGACGTCAAGGGCGACAAGCTCAAGGAGAAACGGATCCTCGCCGTTTCGCTCGCCATTACGGGGACGCTCAGCGTTATTTTGACGCTGCTCGCGCTGCTCGGCTCCAAGTACATCGCCGCTTTGTTTTTGACCGATCAGCGCGCTTACTACGCAATGCTGGCGATCACGCCCATCGCTCCGATCGTCGCCATCTCGGCCGTGCTGAAAGGGTATTTTCGCGGCAAGCAGCATATGGTGTCGATCGCCCTGTCCGACGTCTTCGAAAATATCGCCAACCTCCTCTGCATGCTGGCCCTCGTGCAGCTGCTGCTGCCGTACGGGATCGAATACGCGGCGGCGGGAGCGATGGTAGGCGCCGTCGTCGGCGAAGGCGTCGGCCTGCTCTATTTGTTTACGAAGTACAAGTGGAACCAGCGAAACGACGGACCTCGGCAAAAAGCGTCCGAGCATTTGCGAAACGGCAAACGGACGTTCGCGGAGCTGATGCGGATGGGCCTGCCGACGACCGGGCTCGGCTTCGTCCATTCGATTTACAGCGCCTTTCAGCCGATGCTGATCACGAAAAGCCTCGCTTTGTTCGGCCTCGGCACCGCGATGGCGACGAAGCAGTACGGGCTGCTTGTCGGCTATGCGTTTCCGCTGCTCGTCTTCCCGAGCTTCATCACGCATTCGCTCACGACGGCGCTCATTCCGGCCGTCAGCGAGGCGATGGCGAACCGCAACGGCATGGACGTGCATCGGCGGATGGACCAGGCGATGCGCATCGCGCTTTTCGTCGGCGCCCCCGCTACCGTCATTTTGTACATATGGGCTACGCCGCTGACGACGCTGCTGTACAATGCGCCGGAAGCCGGGCCGCTGCTTCGGCTGCTCGCGCCGATCTTTTTCCTGCACTATTTCGAGGCTCCGCTTCACGCGGTGCTGCTCGGGCTCGGCAGAGCCGGGACGACGATGTGGAACTACGTCGCCATGGTCATCATGAAAGCGGCGGCGATCTATTTTCTCGGCAGCCAGTTCGGCCTTACCGGCGTCGTGCTCGGCATGAACTTCGGCATCTGCTTCATTACGATGCTCAACTTTTTCTCGATTTCCAGCCTGATCGGCTTTTATCTCGATCTGCGGCGCATCGTGAAGGTCGCGATCTGCATGGCGGCGATGGCCTTCGCCGGCAACTACGCCTATGCGTACGCGCATCATCTCGGCATGCCGGAGCTTTGGGGCACGCCGGCCTCGATCGGGATCGCCGTCTGCGTGTTCCTGGCGGCGCTGCTGCTGACGAATTCGTTCGGCCGGAACGCGCTCCGCTTCGGCGGCTTCGGAAGGGCGGCCTCTTTGCGGAAATAGCGGAGGCGCGCGAAAGAAAGACCGTTTCGGCCGTCGATCGGCTGAACGGTCTCTTTTTCCGTGGCGGCGCGTTATCGTACGTCCCTTGAGGCGTCGGTGTTGATGTCGGCGGTGTTGGCGTCGGAAAATAAAGGACGGTTGAGACTCTTGGGACTGTGCACATCTTCTCCATCCGGAACACGGAGCGATGTTTTTCGATGAACGGGAAGGCTACTTCCCTTTCCTTGCTGAAGAAGTGCATGTACCCGGTGTCCACTTTTTATTCTAAATGCAGAAAGACTCTACTCTTTGCCGGTCAGCCAAAAGACCGCCGGCTGCAGCGGTCCAACGCCTCGGAAAGCAGCAGCAGCATGTCGTCGGCCTGCTCCTTCGTCACGATAAGCGGCGGCATCAGACGAATCGCGGTCGGAGACGGACTGTTGATCAGCAAGCCCCCTCGCAAGCATTCGGCCACAAGGTCGGGGCCGTACGGCGCGTGGAGATCGAAGGCGAGCAGCAGCCCTTTGCCGCGAATTCGGCTCAATCCGTACGCGTCCGCGATCCGGCTCAGGCCGTTTTTCACGTATTCGCCCACCGCCTCCGCGTTTTCGTGCAGCTTTCGGTTCGCGATTTCGCTGACGACGGCATGGCCGACGGCCATCGCCAAGGGCTGCCCGGTATACGTGCCTCCCTGGTCCCCGGGCTCGAACAGGTCGAACGCCCTCGCGGCCAGCATCGCCGACAGCGGGAAGCCGCCGCCGATCCCTTTGCCGAGCGTCAGCACGTCGGGGCGGACGCCGTAATGCTCGAAGGCGAACATGTTGCCGGTACGCCCGAGTCCGGTTTGTATTTCGTCGAAAATGAGCATCGCGCCGCTTTCGTCGCACAGCTCCCGCACGCTGCGCACATAATCGGCGTCCGCCTCGTTGACCCCGCCCTCGCCCTGTACGAGCTCCAGCATGACGGCGCACGTCCGTCCGTCCACGGCGGTCCGCATGCTCGCGGCGTCGTTGAACGGCACATGTTTGAAGCCCGGCACCTTCGGAGCGAAAAGAGGCTCCCAGCGCGCCTTCCCGGTAGCCGACATCGTCGCCAGCGTGCGTCCGTGGAAGCCGTTCGTCGCCGTCACGATTTCGGACGCGCCGCCCAGGTTCACCGCCCCGTGCTTCCTCGCCAGCTTGATGGCGCCTTCGTTCGCCTCGGCCCCGCTGCTGGCGAAAAACGCCTTGTCGAAGCCGGACAGCCGCGTCAGCAGCCGCGCCAGCTCGATCATCGGCTTGTTGTAGAAGGCGGGGCTCGCGTTTACGAGCGTGGACGACTGACGCGCCAGCGCTTCCCGGATCGCGGCGGGCGAATGGCCGAGGCACGTGACCGCCCAGCCTCCGATAAAGTCCAAGTAGCGCTTGCCCTCGGTATCCCACAAATACATGCCTTCGCCGCGCTCCATCACGATTCCGGGGCGATCGGCCGTATACAGTATCGTCCGCTCCGCATCGGCCAGCAATTGCTCCGTCATGGTATCGGAGCGGTCAGGCGAGCCGGCGGACGCGGCGGTCGAATCAGGTTCGAACATTTCGGATCACCTCCGCGATTTTGTATAATTATACATTTGTATTTATTTTTATTCAATATAAAAATAAAGAATTGCCCCGCTTTATACAAGCGCGACAACTCTTTCGAAGACTATCGCCGCCTCTTTCGCACGGCCGGCGGCGACAGTCGCCGCGATTGTGCGCTTTTGAGCGTTATTTCGCCGGGCGGAGGCCGGTTCCGGCCCTAATAACGCTCTTTCGCGCACTATCGCCGCCTCTTTCGCACGGCCGGCGGCGATAGTCGCCGCGATAGTGCGCTTTTGAGCGTTATTTCGCCGGGCGGAGGCCGGTTCCGGCCCTAATAACGCTCTTTCGCGCACTATCGCCGCCATGCAAACAGGACGAGCGTCCGTCGGACCGCTCGTCCTGTTTGCCGCAGCGTCATGCCGCTAATGGCCCCGCATCGCCGCGCACGAGATTATGCCGGTCTTTGTCCGGCCCCTTCCCCTTCTCCCCGCTCGTGCCCCCCGCTACGACTGCCTCACTTGGCGATACCGCTCGCAAGCTTGCAGCAAACGGGCCGCCATCGCCGGGTTCGACGCGAAATGAACGTGCGTGTAGCCCGCGACCAAGCTGCCGGACGCGAAGCCTTCGACTTTCGTCCCGAGACGTCCCTTCGACCGGTAGGCGAAGGACGATTCCATCTCCGTTTCGTCCGCCGGCTGAAACGTGGAGTAATGGAACTCGTGCCCCCGCGCCGTTTCCCCGCTGCCGAGCAAAAAGTTGCGCTCCGTGCCGGCGACTTCCCGGTAACCGAGCGCGGCCAGCTTCGTCTGCATCGTCACGACGCCCCGGATCAAGCCGACCATCGGATACGTCCGGCCCTGCGTGTCGCGGATCGCCTCGGTCAAATACATGAACCCGCCGCACTCCGCGAACGTCGGCATGCCGGACCGAACGCGCTCGCGGATCGACGCCTTCACGTCGTCCAGCCCGGCCAGCCGCTCGGCGAACTCCTCCGGAAAGCCGCCGCCGATGTACAAGCCGTCCGCTTCGGCCGGCACCGTCTCCCCCGCCAGCGGCGAAAAAGTAACGAGCTCCGCGCCGCAGGCTTCAAGCAGCTCCAAATTTTCGGGATAGTAGAAATGGAACGCGGCATCCTTGGCGACGGCGATGCGGATGCCCCGCGGCTCCTCCCGGTGCGCGAACAGCTTCGGCTCGCAAACGAGCGCCTCCCCGACCGCCAGCTCGAGCAGCCGGTCCAAATCGAAATGCGCCGCCGCCAGCTGTCCGAGCTTCGCGAAAAAGGGCCGAAGCTCTCCCCGCTCGATCGACGGCACGAGCCCGAGATGCCGCTCCGGGATATCGATGCTCGCTTCCCGCTTCAAGTAACCGACGACGGGAACGCCGCATTCGTGCTCGATCGCTTCTCGGACGAGGCGATAGTGGCCGTCGCTTCCGACTTTATTGGCGATGACGCCGGCAATCCGAACGCCGGGCGAAAACAGCTGAAAGCCTTTGACGATGGCCGCCGCGCTGCGGGCCATGCTTTCGACGCTGACGACGAGCAGCACCGGCGCGTTCACGATGCGGCTAATATGGGCCGCGCTGCCTTCGTCGGACAACGGGCTTTTGCCGTCGTACATCCCCATCGCGCCTTCGATAATCGAAATGTCCGCCCCGGCGGAGCCCCGGACGAAAATTTCCCGGACCGTCCCTTCGTCCGTCATCCAGCTGTCCAAATTGCGCGCCGGCCTTCCCGTCACGGCCGTATGGTACGTCGGGTCGATATAGTCGGGGCCGCATTTGAAGCCCTGCACGACGTACCCTTTCTCCTTCAGCGCGGCCATCAGGGCGAGCGTAACGGTCGTTTTGCCCGCTCCGCTGCCGGTACCCGCAATCACCATTGTACGGCTCATTCGTTTTTTTCGCTCCCATGAAGATCGTTGATCGTTGCAATGTTCACACCTGCCGCTTCATGCTACCATCAAACTCGCGCATTTGACAATCTCCGTCCGTCACGGCTCCCTGTACGCCGGGATGCCGAGCAGCTCGTCCAGACCGACGGGACGCAGCCGTTTCCGCTGCAACCATTCGATCATGCCGGGCAGCGCCGCGGCGGTTTCGGTGCAGCCGGGACTCGAGTGCATGAGCACGATTTCCCCGTTTCTGGCGAACGTCTCCACGTTCCGGCGAATATGGTCCGCCTCCTTCTGCGACCAATCGAGCGTATCGAGCGACCACAAAATCGTGGTGCAGCCGGCCTGCCGCGCCGCATCGACGACGGCGCCGTCGCAATCCCCGAACGGCGGCCGGTACATGGCCGGCTCTTTGCCGATCAAGTCCGCGATCTTCGCTTGGGTCCGCCGGAAATTGCGCTCGAGGCTCGCCGCGTCAAGCTGCGTAAGGCGATCGTGATCGTAGCTGTGGCCGAAAACGAGATGGCCGGCCGCATGAACCGCCTTGACCACGTCCGGAAAGAGCTCCATTTTGCTGCCGACGAAAAAAAAGCTGCCCGTCACCCCGTACCGGCTTAACGTTTCCGCGATCGCCGGAGTGACCTGTTCATCCGGTCCGTCGTCGAAAGTAAGGGCGACTTTTCCGACGTTCGGACCGTTCAAATAAACCGACGCCTTCCGTTCTCGCGCCAGATCGGCCGCCCGTTCCCGCCACGCGAGCAGCCTCGCGCGCGCTTCCGCCGTCATCCGCTCGGAGCCGCCTTCTATGGTCAGGATGTAACTATCAGCCATGAAATCTACCTCGATTTAGAAATTTTACTTCATCATCACTATAACAAAAACATCAATCGAGGTATATTCGAGGAGGAGCGACCGTGTTGTTTTGGTAAATGTTTCATTTTACCGCTAGTAAACTTTTTGACAATGGCGAATCCGTGTTCATCGTGCACGCCCGAATTCCTTGCAAATCCGTTTTGTCAAACTCGTATTTGTAAGAGATAACCGTCACGGTTAAAGCACCTTCACCTCTTATTTGTATTTTTTGCACCTATTTCGAAGTGCTGCGGTCAACCTGCCGTTCCTTGCGAACTCGTGGTATGCTTATATTCCGGTCAAAAGGTCTTAATTTGGGTGAAATGAACAAATTTGAACGGAATTGTCTTCGAACTTGGTCATGTGTCAAACTGTCCGTAAACGCGGAAAAGCAGCCGGTCATTTAGGACGGCTGCCTATGCGGAATGGCTTATTTCTTCGCTTCCTCTTCGGCGATGAATTCATTCGGCTTTTCTCCAACGACTTACTTCCGTATCGTACGCTTCTTCGCGATCAACAATATTCCCATTGCTATAATCACAATTACGCCAAAAATATAGCTGTAATAGTTTTTTGACGTCACGGGAGCTATCTCTGATATTTCGGTTTCATCTATCGATACAGCATTAACATCCTTGAATGGCTGCTCTACGTAGGGCTTATCTTCAATGCCAAATTCACCCCATTCCGCTTTGGCCCATTCGGGACCAACCTCTGTCCTTTTTAACGGTGCAGATTTGATATTGTTTTTTAAAGGACTGCTTTCGGCGTAGTAATACAAGCCATCTTCCCCAAGTTTCAATTGCGGATCCGCATTACGGATGCCGGGAATATGTTCAATCCCCAAAAAGTTTGCATTATAGAACAGATTTCCATCATATTCGGGGTTAATCGGTCTATCCAGTATATTCATCAAAGGAACCTTGCTTCCGTTTCCGAGAACGGCATTATCTTTAAAGGAAATGTTTTCAACAGGTACAACAATATTTTGGGCAACATCGTAATTTTGCCCGATAATAAACAGCTTGTCGTTATCGACAAATGTATTATTGGAAATTGAAATGTTTTTGCTCGGATAATAACCGCCTTTTCCTGGCGTATTGTCCGGATGCCCGTCGTAGACCTCAATCGCCGACCTCCCTCCAGTACGCACACCCTGAATATAATTATTCCGAATGATGGTATCCGATCCCATTACAAGAATACCACCGGTGTAACGCGTACTAGTAGTGGGAAGGATGAAATTTCCTTCGATTATGTTGCCATTCCCTTGTCTGATACAAATACTTCCTTGCGCATTGACGAATGTATTGTTTCGTATGAGGTTGCCTCCGGATTTTAAGCTAATAATTTTACCGATTCCATTCATATTCTCGAAGATGTTGGACTCGACTGTCGTATGGGATGCGGACAACGCTTGCTGCCCGTCTCCGATTCGAATCGCGGCATCGCCATCCCAACCGTCATTGTTAATATTTCTGAAATAATTGTGATCAATTTGGTGATAGTTGGCGTCGGCCGTTGCCCGCCATACAATCATCAGCGTACTGCTTTCCGGCTTTTTATTCAGAAACAAGCTATGGTCAACACGATTATAGGTGCCAAACAAACCAATCCAAACATCATCCGTATCCTTCTTCGGATCTTTGTTGAATCCGGATACGACGATATTGGTTAGTCTGCTGTGATTGGCATGTTTTTGTCCGTGCCTAAACTCGATGAGGTGCAGGCTTCGAGAGGAATAGCCGTCTTTAAAATACAAGCCGTCCACCACTAAATAATCACCCGCTATTTGGACGGAGGAAGAGCCGGAAATAACTACTTTCCCCCGAGTTTGCGCTTTTAAAGTAATGGGACGATCCGGCAAACCGCTGCTGTCAAATAAAATGTCAATATCTTTCCAAACTCCGTCTTGCATCAGAATGACATCACCCGGCTCGGCATCCGCGATAGCCGCCTCGAGTTCCGCCGGCGTTGTTACAAGTCGTTCATCCGTTTGCGCCCGTGCGAAAGGGTGATCGGAACCAACCAACGCTAGTGCAAGTAAACAGATCAGACACAGCACGGCCCGATGCATCAAATAACTCCATCCTTTCGTCGCTTTTCGTCAATCGCTCGTTGATGGAGCATAGCATCCAAAGTTTTGATGATTTCTTGCGAGTAAATGTCAATGCCGGCCCGTCGGTTCAAGTGAGTGTCGTCGGCACTCCATTTGTCCGAGGCAATCTTGACGTCAATCGTTGCTCCTTGCGGAGGCACATGGCTGGTAAATACGAGCTTGGGCGGAATAAACCGATACTCCATGCGCGGGTTTCTTCCCCGACCATGACTATCCCAATCCGCGATGGTCAAATCCGACCGCTCGACCGTCGTTTTGAAAGCAAGCGCATATCCGCCCTCTATAAAACAATCATCTCCGTATCTTTCAACCCCATCGACCAGGACCGACCAATTCCGCAACTGCGTCCCGTGCATCCGATTAATGTCCTTGCCGTCTGCCGATAAGAGAAAATACTCATTTGCTCCGGTAGATTTCATAGCTCGGTCATTGCCGATATAAAGTTGAATATCCCTGGGCTGCGAATACTGCCAATCCATCAATGCCTGATAGACATGAACCCGAAACACATTTTTCCGTTTTGCCAGTTCATCCAGCTTCTCGGGGTAACCCATCAATAAACGGGTATAAAAGTTGCTTAAACCTGTGTCGACCAATGCGATCTGTACATCCCGATTGGCCTTCTGGATCGTATCAATCATTAGTTCAAGCTGCCCGATATAGCCCTCGATCCGTTTGATTCGAACGACCTGACCTGTAAATCCGCCTACTGTTTTGGTGACGGGTGTCGGGTGAAGAGGCTTTTCGAACGTCGCCGTCCGAGTTGCTGCATCCCAATGCTCGATAATTCGGGACAAAACATTACGATTATCCCCATCGTAATTCCCGATTACAACTACATCGCCCTTCCGGACTCCGCCTAATTCTGCGCTTTCGCCGTTAATGGTTACACTATTCGCATTGCTATCGGCAACAACCAGCTCTGCTGTATCGACGGTATAATATTCATCTCCGGTATACACGCAATTTTTTAAAAAAAGGGTCGGCATTCTACGCAGCTGCTGTTCGGTTACGATTATTCGGCGTGTAGCTACATATTCATTCCCGGTGTCCCAATCGTCATTGGTTCCCAGTTCTATGAACACGATATCCGGTCTTTTTTCCATAAGATGAAACGTATTGCGCAATCCCTGATCGGTGTTGAATTGCCGGGCGGTCCATCCCCCTATCCCTGCATTCGTCAATTGATGAAAGCGATTTGTTGCGAAATTAAAAATAAAATAGGGGTCCCCTCCCTTTTCTCCGCTGCCGTTCGTATCAATCCCTTTTATCCGCAGCACAAATCTCCGTTTCGCATAGGTCGGAAATTTCCACGTTTTCACCGCGCGTTGGTCCGTCTCCCGGAAGTCCATCCCGTAGCTTAATGAAGTCTGATGCTTGACGCTGGCATTATCAAAGCCTCCATCGCCGAACCTGCTCTCGAGCGGTGAACCGAAATCCGTCTCCATCTCTCCCACGGTCGTTTTGGCATAGGCTATATTCTCTCCATAGCTTTGCGTTACTTCTATTATCGATCCGTTGCGAGGCGGATTTTTGAACCATATATGATGATGCACTTTTGTGTTATTCGTCTCCGCATCCAAAGCGTACTTGCGAATAATAAGATAATCTTGCCCTTCCGGAAATACGCCACCGTAACCAGCGGTATTATGTATTCCTTTAAGCTTCTCATTATCCACAGTGACTTCATGACCATATGTTTGACAGCGTCCGAGATCGAACGTGTCCGAACGGCCGTCTCCTTTAAACTGCAGCCGCTCCGTTCCGCATGGGGAATCATTGGAATTAGAGAACGTATCATGCAGCACCCCGTCGACATATAATTCGATCAACGAGCCCGGTCGTGAACCGCGCTCAATTCCTTGAACGATACTCAGTTCATCTCCTTCAAGAGTGAAGCTTGCTTCGCTTCCCTCCTTTAGAAATCTTAGCGCGGATCCCAAGTAAAACTTGCGGCTTTCTACTTTCTCCGCTATGCCCGACACTGCAAGTTCGTGAGGAAGGATCGTTGCTGCCAGCCGTGTGCGGACATACTGGTCCGCAGCGGCAACAAAGCTGTCATCCAGCATTCCGTCTCCCCAGGTAATACTGTCCCCCGCAAAAGCAATATGGATGCTTTTAGCAGGTATATTCCTTCCTGTATCCATAGCAAGTTCACCGCTCTTTCGCATTTCTATGAACCCGAACTGTCCTCTCCTCTAGCCAGCTACCTTACACGTATAAAAACAATTCCCCTCCATGTGTAATAACCGACAGTTTCGGGCTGTCATAGCTCTTTAACGTATGGTCCACCGCCTCCTGAACGCTGCGGTAACGTATAAATTTTCCTCTGGACGCTTCTTCCGCCTGTATCGTCGGAGCAACGAGCGCCAATCGAATTCGTCTGCGAATTCGGGAAATGGTAGCGGCCGCCGCGAGAGCTACAGCCGAGCCGCCGAACGGCTCTCCGTTGGCGACGCGGAGCAGCAATTCGTCCGCATCGTCGTTGCCGATGTGCTCCATATAGTCGCGATGGGGACCGATCCCTTCCCAACACGGTGAGACCAAAATTAAAGTTCCTCCATCCGCCACGATATGATCACCGCTCAAGAGATGCCCTTCGTTGCCTGCCAGAAGTCCATGTCCGCAGGGAAAGCGCTGACGACGGCTATCTCCGCCTTTTGGCCGACCTGCTTGCCGTACACTTGCTTGCTGTAACGAACCCCTTCTCTTTGCGCCTCGAGTAATGCCCGGCCACAACTTTGACCAACTGCTTGTCGGGAGTCATGACGGTATTAATAATAAAGTGAAGCCCGACCGTATCTACCCACTTCTCCATATTCAATCGAACCGGGCTGTTGTCCGTGCCGAACATATTCGCTTTCACCAAACCGTGCTGGATATGGAATTTGGCAACCGTATCTTCTCCGGTCACACCGGGGTAAATGATTTTTCCGCCGCCGGACCAACCGACCGCCGGATCGGGGACATCAAACTCCAATTCCGAATGGCCGTACGGTATCGTTACTTTCATGCCGTGCTTCTTTCGTCTACTTCGCTTTCGTCGCGGAACGCCTTCTAACGATCAGCGAGACGCCGATTGCCGCAATTGCCGCAAAGCCTGCGATGCCATACCAATAATCGCTGCGGAGTCCTCTGTCCTGCGAGTCACCCGACGCAAATTCGGAAACCTCCTGCAATGTTTCATGTATCGGCATTGCCGAAAGCAAGTTTTTCACCGGCTGATCCACATACGGCGTATCCTTGATGCCGAACGCGTCCCAGTGCGCCTGAATCCATTCCGGACCAACCTCGGTTCGCTTTAACGGCGTTGCCGTCATATTGCGTCTGTACGGACTATCATCCGTGTAGTGGTACATGCCGTCTTCTCCGAGCACCAATTGCGGCTGTTCTTTGGCGATTCCCGGTACGCTCTCGATTCCCAAAAAATTCCCGTTGAAAAACTGGTTGCCTTCGTAGGTTATCCCGTTCGGTTGATCCAACACGACCATAATCGGAATCTTACTCCCATTCCCCAGCAATACGTTGTCCTTGATCGTCAAATTTTCCACCGGCACCGTAATTTCGGTTTTCGGATCATACAGCTCTCCGATCGTAAAATGTTTATCATTATCGACCAGGGTATTATTGGCGATCACCACATTTTTACTCGGATAATAGCCGCCTTTGCCGGGATAGTTGTTCGGCTCTCCTTCATAAAGCACGATGGCCGGTCTCCCGCTTGAGCGAGTGCCTTGAATATAGTTGTTTCGCACAATATGATCTTGCCCGATCAGGACGATCCCTCCGGTATAGCGTTCTTCTTTCGCCGGCAGGATAAAATTCCCTTCGATGATATTGCCGTTGCCTTGTCTCACCTCGATGCTTCCCGAGGCGTTGACAAACGTATTGTTGCGGATCGTGTTTCCACCCGACTTCATATTGACAATCTTCCCGGTTCCCTGCATATTCTCGAAGATGTTATTCTCGACCGTCGTATAGGAAGAAGACAGCGCATGCGTTCCATCGCCAATCCGGATCGCCGTGGCCCCCGCAACGCCGAGGCTCGGAATATCTTTGAAATAGTTGTGATCGATCCGATGATAGTTCGGATCATCGGTTGAACGCCATACGATCATAAGAACGCTTTCGCTTGTTTTGCCTTGAAACAAGCAATGATCGACTCGATTATGGCTGCCGAACAGACCGACCCAAACGTCCGTAGAATCCGTGCGCGCGCGATTTTTGTTGAACCCCGAGACGACAACATTCGTTAACCGGCTATGATTGGCTGGCTGGCTGCCGACCCTGAATTCGATCAGATGCAAGCTTTTGGACGAGGCTCCGTCCTTGAAATGCAGACCGTCCACGACGAGATACTTGCCTGATAATTGCAGCGAGGACGCTCCTGAAATAATAACTTTGCCGGCGTTCTGCGCCTTTAACGTGATTGGTTTTTGCTCCGTACCGTTACCTTTGAAGACGATATTGATATTGTTCCAAACGCCGTCCCGCATCGTAATCACATCTCCGGGAACAGCCGCGGCAATCGCCGCTTCGAGCGCCTCTGTCGTCGCAACAAGCTTCTCGCCCGGCTTGGCCGCATGAGAACTTCCCTCAGCGGCCGCCGGGACAGCGGCTTGTTGCGCCTGTGCCGCATGATATCCGGCATCCTCCAGCGCGCAGACGCATAAAGCGCAGCAGGCTGCAACAAGCAGCTTCCATGATTTCATGTCCTGTTCACTCCTCTTCGAACCAGGAGGGACCAACCTCGCTTATCGTCAGCGGCGCTGCCAAAATATTGTCTTTCAGAGCGCTGGTTGCAGCGTAATGATAGAGTCCATCGGGGCCGAGCGTCAGCAGCGGGTCTTGGATGCTGATTCCCGGGATATTTTCCAGGCCGGTCAGATTTCCGTTATAAAACTGATTGCCTTCATAGAGCACATCGCCAATCGGCTCATCCAGTATTTCAATGACAGGTGTCGTGCTTGTATTACCGACGATTGCATTTTCGGTAAAGGTGATGTTTTCCACCGGAACGGTCATTTCCGTTGCAGGGTCGTAATATTGCCCGATCAAAATGTTTTTATCGTTGTCAACCAGTGTATTGTTGGCTATCGTTATATTTTTGGTCGGATAGTAGCCGCCTTTGCCGGGATAGTTGTTCGGCTCTCCTTCATAAAGCACGATAGCCGCTTTGCCGCTTTGGCGCGTACCCTGAATGTAGTTGTTGCGAATGATATGATCTTCGCCTATAACGAGAATGCCTCCGGTGTAACGCGGATCTAACCCGGGAAGAATGTAGTTGCCTTCAATGAGATTTCCGTTTCCTTGCCGGATGCAGATGCTTCCGGATGCATCGATGAACGTATTGTTCCGTATCGTGTTCCCGCCCGACTTTATGTTGATAATTTTGCCAATTCCCATCATATTCTCGAAAATGTTCGATTCGACTATCGTGTACGAAGACGACAATGCATGCGTTCCGTCGCCGATCCGGATCGCTGTAGCTCCGCCGAGGCCGATGCTCGGAATATCCTTGAAATGATTATGATCGATCCGGTGATAGTTCGGGTCAGCGGTCGAGCGCCATACGATCATAAGGACACTTTCGCTTGTTTTCCCTTGAAATAACGAATGATCCACGCGGTTATGGCTGCCGAACAGGCCGACCCAAACATCTTGCATGCCGGGGCCGCGTTCTTTGTTGAACTCCGTCACGGCTATATTCGTAATCCTGCTGTGATAAGCGGGTTGACCCGCATACCTGAACTCGATCAGATGCAACCCGCCTGATGACTTGCCGTTTTTGAAATGAAGGCCGTCGACAATCAAATATTCGCCGGACAGTTTCAGGGAGGATTCTCCGGATATGATCACGTTCCCAGCCGTTTGCGCTTTTAAAGTAATCGGTCTTTCCTCGGTGCCAATTCCTCTGAATACGATGTTAATATTGGACCATGTACCGTCCTGCATGATAATCGTATCGCCGGGCAAGGATGCTGCGATCGCCGCGTCAAGTTCCGTCGGAGTCGTCACAAGCCGTTCAACCGGCTCCGCCGGTTCCTCGGGAACCATGGCCATACGGATATCGTCAACATATGCCGTTTTGCTTCCCACAGAGTAGTAGATGGTATTTACGACGGATTGGCTGGCCAGTGTCGGAATGTCCTCACCAACAAGCGTATCGTTCATGTAAGCGTTGAAGCGGTCTCCCGTCATTTCGATCCGCAGCGTCATCCATTCATTGGCTTGATAGGGGGCTAGAAGCACCCGCGTTCCGGCCTCGTTGTAGTAATACCAGTTGCCGCTGAACAAAATCGTTCTGACGACATTCGTCCCGCCCTGCATCAGATTCGCTGCAAATGACCCCGAAGGGGGGACATGCGCGTTCCATTCAAACACAACGTTCTTTATACCGCTGTTATCGAACTTTTTTCTCATGTTGATGGAGCTGACCGGAAAATACACGCTGTTCGTAACGCTGGCGCTCCGTTCATTTGTAATGTATGGCCGTTCAGTCACTCCCCCGCTTCCACCCAGCACATACCCCAAATCTTCCAGATTTTCCGTCCCGTCAAAATTGTCTTCAAAAAGCTCAACCGGCTCCGACGGTTGTGCCCGTGCGGAGTATTTTCCCGAATCCAGCCATACGCAGACACCCAATACAAGGAATGCGATTACAAATATTTGCCGTATGTTCAATGCTGCTCACTCCTTCATATTTTGACTCCGTTCAATATCGTCTCGACCGCCTTCCGCCTGGCTAAGCCTGTGCGCCGTACGCTTTCCGAAACCGTGCAGCGCACAAGCGCCTGCCCTTGATTTTATTTTGCTGCCGCTTCCTTGAACTTCTTGTCAATCAGCTCCGTAGCTTCCCGCAATGCCGTGTTGATGTCCGTTTTATGTTGCGCCACATTTACCAGGACGTCCCTGAAAATATTGGCCTGATCGCTCTCATTGAATCGGGTCAGGCTTGGATCGCGCTTGGCGGGAGCAGGAGCGTAAGGATGGGCGAAAAATGCTTTCCGGTTTTTCCCTTGCAGCTTCGGATCATCCAAACCGAAACTGTCGAATATTTTTTGATCCACGACGGACGGAATATAGCCTAAACGGGCATTCGCAATTTGTACTTCTTCGGACAACAAATACGAGATGACCTGGAAGGCTAGCTCCTTATCCGGCGCTTGCTGCGTAATGGCCCAGTAAGCCGCACCGACGCCTCCGCTGTTAGGGGCGATTCCCTTCATTGCCGGGATGGCCATGATGTCCCAATTCATCCTATCGGGGAACGAACGGTAATCGCCGTGGTTGCTCAGATGCATCGCCACATTGAGTTTCTTGCTGAAGTCGTTATAATGGTCCGTTAAGTTTTCCCCGAATGGATTATTCGGCAATTCATAAAACCGCAGAAAATTGTTGAATACCGCTTTCCATTTCTCCGTATCGTAAATTTTGTCCGCATTCGGATCTATGAAGGGCAGCCCCAATTGGTTGTATCGCAAAATGTTGGGAGTGAGGCCGGTAAATCCTTTGTACACGACCCCTCCTTCCGTTCGCCCGATTTTTTTGGTCAATTCGTACACATCGTCCCAAGTCATGTTGTCCGTCGGATACGGGAGACCGAACTTATCGAAGATGTCCTTGTTGTAGAACATGGCCAGGCTATTCGTACTGCCCGTAATAGGCAGACCGAACAGTTCGCCTTTCGGCGCCTCGTTCACGATCCGGGTTATCAGGGAAGGCTCGAACTTGGACAGATCGTATTTTTGCTTCTCAATGATCGGGCGCATATCATAGCCCAAACCAATGTCGAGGTAGTCCTCGCGCAATGTATTGAAGCCTACCCGGATAATATCCGGAATTTGCTTGCGAGCCGCCAAATCTTGGATCGTATTTCCCTTACTCTCCTGCAAAAACTCAACAGTTAATTTCGGGAATTTTTTTCTTAACCGGTCTCCCCATAACAGATCGAACGTTTCCGTTTTCGTCGCATCAACGGAGTACATGAATATGGTCGCCGGTTCGTCAATGCCTTTCACCGAAGCTTTCTCCTCCGGCCTGGCCGGATCGGCCACATTGTCCGTCTTCGGCCCGCTGCAAGCCGTTAACGTTCCGAGCGCAAGGCCCGCGCATAAGGTCCATGCGGATATACGTTTTATCATTTGGTAAAGTCCTCCCCGTTGGTTACGATTTGTTTTTTCTGTAAGCGTTATCGTAAGCGCTGTCACATTTGTTCGGCGAATACTACTCCAACTAAATGCAACCGCCCGAACGGGCGACTTCGAGTTCAGACTTCAGGCCATCACGTGTAAGTTGCTCAGATTGACTTCTCCGTGCATCGGAAGCCCTTTTTGGAATCGCTCCAACTCGTCGATGACGTAAGCGGCGATACGCCGCTTGCCGTTATTGACCGCGCCGGCAATATGCGGTGTCAGGATTACATTGGGCAAAGAACGAAACGGATGATCGGCCGCCGCCGGCTCCGGATAAGTCACATCCAGACACGCCCAAAGTCTCCCCTTGGTCAGTTCCGCTGTCAGAGCGGCTTCGTCGATGATGGTCCCCCGGGCGGTGTTGATGAGGATGGCCTCGTCCTTCATCAAGGACAATCTTTCTTCGTTCAGCATCCCCGCCGTTTCCGGAATGGCCGGCGCGTGAATCGAGACGACATCGGATTCCCGCAGAAGCTGTTCCAGACTCACCAGCTCCGCCCCCATCTCATTGATGCGCTCCTCGCTCTGGGCCGGATCAAAGACCAGTATGCGAACATTAAACTGACGCAACAACCGTATATAATGCCCCCCTGCCCGACCTGCTCCGATAACCCCAACCGTTATATCGTACAGCTCCGTCACGTTTTCCTTGGACCACTCCCCTTTTCTCATGTTTTGTGCAAGCCGCCAAATATTTTTCAGTGAAACGATAGTCAAACCGAGCGCCGTTTCGGCTACCCCTTGGCCTAACGCATCGCTGGCGTTGCTGACTCGTATTCCTCTCTCCCCTACCTCCGGAACAACGATGCCCTTGATCGTCCCGGCAGCATGCAGAATCACTTTCAAGTTGGGAGCGCGATCCAAAATCGCGGACGTAAGCGGCGGGCATCCCCAAGACGTGATGGCTACTTCCGCTCCTTCGATCAGTTCCGCCACATGCTCGGGCGACGGTTTTCCCGAAATCGGATTGATCACCAGCCTCCCCATGCTGTCAAGCCTATCCAGATGCTTCTGAGCAAAAATACTATCCGTCATTTCTTTCCCTTGCAGCATCGCAATTTTTTTCATCGATTTCTCCCCGCATCCTGATTTAATTATGATTTATTTTACCTCTACTCAAAATTAATAAATAAACCTGACTTTGTCAACTGATTATTTCTAGGTTATATGCCAACGCCCGCATACAAATAATGCCCTTTCAACTTCCCGCCGGGAAGTGAAAGGGCTGAAGACAAAGACCGACAATGTTAGTTATGACTGCGTGCGTTTACGACGTTTAAGAACAGCCAAAGCTGATGCAGATAGAGCCATAATGAATACAATCCCGAAACTCGTGTACAAGAAGCCGCGGTTTGACGATCCATAGTTATCTGTCTGCCCGGCTGTCTCGGCAACGGCTCCACCTGATGAAAGACCGCCTCCTTCGGATTTGACCGTTTCGTTTACGGTTTCCTTAATCAAATTTTTCACAGGCAAATCCACATACGGCTTGTCTTCAATTCCGAATTCTGCCCATCGTGATTTTATCCACTCGGGACCAACCTCTGTCCTTAAAAGCGGCGTTGTAATCTTGTTTCCTTTCAATGTATTGTCTTTCGTGTAGCCGTACATTCCATTTTCGCCGAGTTGCAGTGCGGGTTGCCGGATGTCAATGCCTGGAATATCTTTGATGCCATGAAAGCTGCCGTTATAAAATTGATTGTTGGCATAAGTCACTCCACTAGGTTCATCTAATACCAGGACCATGGGAGTCATATTTCCGTTCCCGAGCACGGCATTTTCTCTGAAGGTTACGTTTTCCACGGGCACCGTCAATTCGGACTTCGGATCGTAGAGTTGACCGATAATCATATTTTTGTCATTATCGACGAGCGTATTGTTTTCAATCACTACATTCTTGCTGGGATAATAGCTGCCTTTTCCAGGATAATTATTCGCGTCGCCTTCTATTAGCGCGATGGCGGCTTTCCCGCTTGACCGCGTCCCTTGAATGTAGTTGTTGCGTACGATATGATCTTCCCCAATAAGCGTGATGCCGCCGGTATATTTATCTTCAAGCCCTGGCAGAATGACGTTCCCCTCAATCAGATTGCCATTTCCGTGTCGAACCATAATGCTCCCGGAAGCTCTGACAAAAGTATTGTTGCGGATCGTATTGCCGCTTGATTTAATGTTGATGATCTTTCCAAATCCCTGCATATTTTCAAATAAATTGTCTTCTACTATCGTAGCAGAGGATGACATCCCCTGGGTTCCATCGCCGATTCGAATGGCGATGGTTCCATTGCCGCCGTCACTCGGAATATCTTTAAAATAGTTATGATCAATGCGATGATGGTTTGTTTCATGGGTCGGACGCCAAACAATGATCACTCTGCCTACACTTGTTTTTCCATGGAAAAAGGAATGATCCACTCGATTGTGCGAACCGAATAGACCGACCCAAGTGTCTGAAGCATCCTCGCGAGCACGATCCTTATTAAATTCCGATATCACGATATTGGTAAGCCGGCTATGGTAGGCATGGTCTTGCCCATCCCTAAATTCAATTAAATGCAGAGAATGCGAAGATGATCCATCTTTAAAATGCAAGCCGTCTACGACCAGGTACTGACCCGAGATGCGAAGCGAGGATGAACCGGATATGATCACTTCCCCTTGTGTCTGGGCCCTTAAAGTAATCGGCTTCCCCTCAGTGCCAATCGCTTTAAAAATAATATCAATATCTTTCCAAGTACCATCTTGCATTATAATCATATCACCGGGAACCGCCGTGGCGATTGCCTGCTCCAGTTCCTCCGGCGTTCGAACAAGGTGTTCTCCCGGCTCGCCTTGATTTTGATTCACCATCAGGGGGACCGTTCCTTCGAAAACGCCGCGATCAGGCTCCGGCTGCTCTGCGACCGCTAACGAAGGCTGGACATGAAGCAGCATAAACAAACAGACAAAAAACACCGGGTTGATTATGCCGATGAGGTGCCGCTTTCTCATCCTGAATCCCCCTCCATTCTTAAATCGTCGTACAGGTTGGACCTCTTGAATTCCAGTAGTCCCGGAAAGCGTCTTCCCGGGACTACTGGAAACGACTCGTTATATTAAAGATTCTGAACAATGATTCGGAGCTTCAACATTCGATATGACCGGGAGCATGACGGTGCGCAAGCGACCGCGACATATAATCGTCCAAAAGCTCCAGTTCGAATTCGCGGATAATCTCCTCGATGGTGAAATCCTCCGATTCACTCGAAATGATGACCGCCCCAAGCCGACCGGGGTCATAAATATTCACTTTTGCTCCGTATTTCGCTTTGATCGCATTAAATTTGGTTCGATTCAAGTCGAGATGAATGACTCGGCAATCCAAATTTACCGTACGCGTGACGAAGTGGAAATAATTCGTGCTTTCACCAATCACGTCCCCCACCGGAGAAAGAATGGAGCTGGGCGACTTCGTATAGACGGAACCGGCAAAAAAAGCTCGGCAAGAGTAAGCCCAGTAGTTTTGCATCAAGCCTCCGTGGTAAGCGGAGCTGAACAATATAAGATCAGGCTTCGCCTGCGCGTATTGGATCCGCAATTCTTCGAAATTCAGATCAAAACAGATGGCGCATGCCACCCGGCCAAAATCGGTTTCAATTATGGGCGCTTCTTTGCCGTAAAGGATTCCATACTTGTCATGTTCGGCAATGACAAGATGATTTTTGTTGTATACGCCAACGACCGCGCCGGTACGGTCAATCAGTTGGATACTATTCCGGAAGGTGCCGTCCTCCATCTCCCGCACGGCCGCATAAGCGATATAGCAACGATGCTCCTTCGCCACTCCGGCAAAAAAATCGCGAACCTGATCTTTGCGGTGGCGATAATACTCCTGGCGGCGCTGTGCCGGGTACATGGTCACATCGGGGCGATCGCAGCATTCCGGCAAAACGATAATGTCCGGACGATCCGGCAATACTTGCTTCAGCTTTTCGCGCCAATACGTGATCACTTTTTCGACGGCCTCCTGCAAGTCGACTTCCGGGGCCACCGGACACAATGGGGCGCTTAAACAACTAATTTTCACATAATTCGCCATCTCGTTCCTCCTCGATTCATTCCTTGTCTTTCTGGTTAATATCTGATTTTATTTAATGCGTTTTCATTATAGTACATAAACCTGCAAAAGTTCAATTGATTACAACGCTGAATTTTCAAAAAAAACTCCAAATCCGCTGTGTAAGCGGACCGGAGGCTGCAATACTTGATCCAAACCGTTTTGGATTAGGGACTCTCACCGACGATGTCAGACCATGCTCTTTCTAACCGGAGCACTCCCTCTTGAATTTGATCCGCAGTAAGATTCGCGAACCCCAGCAAAACCATGTTACATAATTCCGGCCGGGTATTGTCCGCGTAATGCAGAGATAAAGATTGCACAAGTACCTTCTCTTGCTTTGCCCTGCGGATCAATTCCCGCTCCGAAATAGGGCGATCAAATCCTACTATTACATGCAAGCCTCCATCCAGTCCTTCAATTTGCAATTCATTCCCGAAAGACCTGCGTAATGAGGACACCAATACTTCTTTTTTGCGTCCATACAGGTTTCTCATTTTTTGAATATGACTGGCCCAGAAGCCTTCGCGCATAAACCGCTCCATCACTTGTTGTTCTATCCTCGATACCGTTTGGGAATAAAATGAGAATCGATCCCGATATATATCCAGAAGCTCAGTCGGCAACACCATGTAGCTGAGTCGGAGCGACGGCATCAGTGCCTTTGAGAAAGTACCCATATAGATCACCTTTCCGTTCGTATCCAGGCCTTGAAGCGAAGGGATCGGTTTGCTCGAATATCTGAATTCACTATCATAATCGTCCTCGATAATATATCTTGCGCTCTTTTCCGCAGCCCATTGAAGCAATTCATATCTTCTTGAGATGGGCATTACAATCCCCGTTGGAAACTGATGTGAAGGTGTTACATAAACAATGTCCACCTCTTGTTCCCGTAATGCGCGAATACTCAGCCCTTCCTGATCCAACGGGATCGGCTTTATTTGGGCTCCATTGTGTTGCAGCACCTTTCTTGCCTTGGAGTACCCCGGATCCTCCATGGCATACTTTCGATTCCATCCGATGATTTGGACCAACAACAAAAGCAGCGTTTGCGTTCCGGAGCCGACAATAAGATGACCGGGTGAGCATTGAACTCCTCGCGATCGATACAGGTATTCCGAAATTTCATACCTTAATCCGTAGTCCCCTTGAGGGTCCCCAAGCGTCGCAAGAATCTCTGTCTCAAAGAGCACCTCTTTGTACAGCTTCCTCCATGAATCCAATGGAAAAGCGCTGCAATCCACGCTCGCATGATCAAACACAAAGTCGTATCCGTCGCGTTCATCGGCCCATTCCTTCATTGTCTGTTTCGACCTGAGCGACCTCGGGACAAAACCGTCCTCTGCTACGGTGCCCACATAATGACCGCTCCTGGTCCTGGCTTCCAGATAACCTTCTGCCACCAATTGCTGATAAGCGGCAGTGACCGTGTTCTGACTGATCTTTAAAGAGTTTGCCAGTTTCCTTTTGGACGGCATTTTCGCATGCGCCGGAATATCCCCGGATTCAATTTGCCTCCGAATGTACTTGTACAGCTGCAAGTATAAGGGCTCGGGGCTGTCCGTAGTTAAAATCGGCAATAAATCAATCATATTCGCTCTCCTAATCTGGTACCATACAAAATGAAAAATGTGGGGCTAAACGCAGCACCAATACTCGATTATACTATCATAGTACGTGAGTAAGGTTAATTGCGCGGTTATTCGAGTGAAAAGAAGGTGGCTTCGTGTTGAAAAACAATCGGTATACCGGTATTTTCATGATTATATTGGGATCGATATGTTGGGGAATAGCAAGTACGATGATTCAATGGTTGCTGGATCACGACCATGCCAGTGTCGAATGGCTGATCCCGCTTCGCCTTATCCCCGCAGGCCTGGTCATCTTGATTACTTTGCTTGCTTGCAAGAAAAATATTTGGATCATCTGGACAGAAAAATCGGCATACCTGCAAATCGCTCTTTACGGCATAGTAGGAATTCTCGGCCTGCAGTACTCTTTCATGAATACGATCGCAAACGGAAATGCCGTAAGCGCAACGTTATTCCAGTTTTTGGGACCCGTATTAATTGCAGCCTATATAACATTAAGAGTACAACGGTTGCCCGCATCAATAGAATGGATATCGATGTTCGCGGCATTTCTGGGAATATTCCTGGTCGTAACCGGAGGAAGTTTTCATATAACCTCGCTTTCTATCGAAGGGATTTTGTGGGGGCTACTGACTTCCTTGACTTTCGCTTTTTATACCGTCTATCCAATCAACCTCTTGCAAAAATGGGGACCGGCTTTGACAAGCGGATGGGGGATGCTCATCGGCGGTATTTTCTTTGGCCTGTTTGGCAATTCGCTAAATGATAATGTGAGTACACTCGATGGCTTGGACCCGTTTTCCTTGCTCCTGATCGGGTTTATCATCCTATTCGGCACCGGATTGGCGTTTTTTCTTTACGTATCCAGCCTGCGTTATTTAAAGCCGGTGGAGACATCCATACTGACAAGCGTCGAGCCTTTAACGACCATCCTCCTTTCCTTCTTGTGGCTTGCACAACCGTTCGTATTGTTCCAGTCTGTCGGTGGGCTTCTAATAGTAGGATCGGCAGTTCTATTAACCATGGGCCCCCGTACGAAATGGGCGCGATCAAGCGAGTAGCCCGATCCAAAAAAACGCTGGGCCAACAATCCCGAAGCGGCAAGACATCCCTTCCCGCAGTGGAACGGACACGACGATCATTCATTAAACATATATAGCAAAGCATGGAGCAGCGCGGTACCCATACAGAACACAAACAAAGCCCGTTTGGCTTCCCGACGGAAAGCGAAAGGGCTGATAAAATTACAAGCTGCCAACTGGTTTATGCTCCAAAATGGCTTCCAAACGCTTGCATATATCTTGTTCCGTCTCCAATCCCGACCAATATAACTTCGCTTCTCCTCGAAACCGATCCAGCTCCTGCTGACTCAGCTCCAAATAGTCGATCAGACGATAGGTGGGGATAATATCCCGGTACATAAAAAATCTTGACGGTCTGTAGCTGCGCTCTTCTCCTTTCCATTCTGCGGCCCTTTTTAGAGCTGGGATGCTTAGCGTATGCTGCCGAATCATCAGCTGTGCTTCATAGGAAGTCAAATAATCCACGAGACATCTGGCACTTTCCTTCAACTTCGAGCGTTCGTATACGGATAAGCCGATCACTTGCAGCAATGTGGCGGCTTCGTGCAAATAAGGCAAGGGAGCAAGCTCGAACGGGAACTGCAAGTTATGCGCGTAATGATTCAAACGAAGGTAACTTGTCATAATCATCGATACTTTCCCTTTGAAAAACAATTCCTCCGCATCCTTTTCGTTCTCCGAAAGAAATAACGGATTTCGGTTCAGCAGTTCGACAAACTTTTTGCACGCCCTTAATCCATCCATCAGCGGAGTTCCCCGGATAGCCACTTTCCCGCGAGCGTCACGTTGAAATGTTTTTCCGCTCTGCAGAAAAAAGACCGGCCATCGGTTTAGCGACAAAACGTGGCAATAGAAGCCCAGTCTTTTGTTCTCGACGGCCAGGCGATCCGCATACTCGAACAACTGGTCCCAACGCCACCCGCTATCGGGCTCAAGCAAATCCTGTTCCTGAAAATGCTGCATATTGTAGCATAGAACGAGCGGAGAAAACAGAAACGGCTTCGCCTTCAACTGCGCGTCTTTCAGAAAGGCAGACTTTAAAAACGGGTACGTCTCGTCATCGAAGTCAAGCGGTTCCAAGTAATCGGTTCCGTTCATCTCGATAAATTTTAGAAACCCATGATGATTAATGGAAAAGACATCGACTTCTCCATCGTCCATTAAAGACATCATCTTCTTCGGGTCGTTGAAATCGATCGGTATAAGTTTTACCCGTATATTCGGATAGGTGCGATGAAACCCGTCAATGAGCCTCTCCAAAGCCGCTTCCAATACCATCGATTTGTAATAAGCAAATTGGATTACTTTAATCCCGTACTGTTCCGGTTGAACGACCCGATTACCGATCCTTGGAATTTTCTCGATGAGCCTTTCGGATACGAGAATATCCAGCCCTTCCCGAACCGTCACGTTACTCAATTCATACTCTTTGGCAATTGCCTTTTCAGAAGGAAGAAACTGTCCCTGCCTATAGAAGCCGAATACGATTTGCTGCCTGATCGTATTCACCATATGCTGCAATTTCAACTGTGCGGACTTTCGCGATGATTCTTCCACGTCTTTGAACCTCTTCGTTCCAATAATTTGATGGTTCTTACAAGTTTCATTGGTCTTAAACATATCAGGTACATCAGGGGGGTGTCAACGTTCACACCAATCGAATACTAATACTTGCGCAACTGATTTTCACATCACTCGACATAGAGTTCCTCTCCATTCGATCAAATTTCAATCCTCACTAATTCTTTTATTGGTTTCATTTTAACATTTTCATTATATTTCATAAACCTAACATGTTCAATTGATTCCATAAGCAAAGTTTTTGAATTAAAAAACCTCCAGAACCACTGTATCGGTGGAACTGAAGGTTACAATACCTCTTCCAAACGTTGGCAAACGCCTTCTTCCGTTTCAATTCCGGACCAATATAATTTGGCTTCGCGCACAAAGCGCAAAAGCTGGTCTTGGCTTAGATTCAAATCGTCGAACGAACGGTAAGTAGGAGTAATTTCCCGGTACATATAAAATCGTGACGGCCTGTAGCCGACCTCTGCTCCGGTCCATTCGGCAGCTTCTTTCAAGGCGGGAATGCTCAACGTTCGCTGACGAATAATCAATTGAGCCCGATAAGAAGTCATGTAATCAACAAAGCATTTCGCACCCGGCTTGACCGCCGATCGGCTGTATATCGCCAGTCCGACGACTTGCAGCAGCGTTCTCGGTTCATGTAAATAAGGCAAGGGTGCCAGATCGAAAGCAAACTCCGGGCTCAATACCGAAAAATGATTCAAACGAATGTAGGTTGTCATAATTGTAGAAACTTTTCCACTGAAAAACAGTTTTTCCGCATCGCTGTCGTTTTCGGACAACAGCAGCGGATTCCGATTTTGCATCATGACAAGTTCCCGGCCCGCCCTTAAACCATCCATTAATGCCGTTCCGCATATTTGGAACGTTCCTCTCTCATTCCGTTGAAAGGTCGCCCCACTTTGAAGAAAGAATACCGGCCATCTATTCTGGGACAGGAAGTGGCAATAAAACCCAAGTCTTTCCCCTTTTTTGGTAAGCTTTTCCGCCGCTTCGAACAGTTGTTTCCAGCGCCAACTCCCATCCGGCTCGGGGAGTCCGCTTTCTCGAAAATGATTTTTGTTATAGCATAAAATAAGCGGGGAGAACATCATCGGCTTCACTTTTAATTGCCCGTTCAACATGAACGCTTCGGTTAAGAATGGATACATATTGGGATCGGGTTCTAATGGCGCCAAATAATCGGTCCCGCCCATCTCCTTGAACCCCCTGAATCCGGTATGATTGACGGTCAAAACATCAACCGCACCTTGATCCATCAATTTGGTCATCGTTCGAAAGTAGTCGTTTGGGCCAATCGGTACAGGTTTTATCCTTATACAAGGATTGAGTCGGTGGAAGTCCGCGATCAGTTGCTCCACTACCGCTTCCGTTACGAGCGAATTGTAATAGGCAAATTGGACTACCGGACTTGTCTCCCGCTCCGGTTTTACGACTTTGTTGCCGACCCGGGGGATTTTTTCAATGAGCTGTTCGGAAACGAGAATGTCCAGACCTTGACGAACTGCTTTATTGTTGATTCCGTATTGTTGTGAAAACGTCTTCTCGGAAGGAAGGAATTCTCCGTATTTACGCTTTCCGGTTAAGATTTCTTCCCTGATCCGGTTTGTCATTTCCTCTATCGCGGTTTCCAGTTGCTTTTTGGTCAAACGTTCCTTCATCCATCGCTCACTTTCCGCACCGCATAAAGTGGTGCATTGTTGTTTCCGCGCGGTCCGGTTTGATGGCAATTTCCGCTGTGCCTTGGCCGTCGTTCCCCCTTTATTGTACCAAATCGGTTATATAGACAAAAGTTTATTTGATCAGGTAGCTCAACGTTGGCATACACTTATGAAGTTCCGATATTGGGCAACTTTTTGGAGAGCGTTACGTATCCCGCGAATGAAAGGTCCTCTGCATTGAACCGTGGGGCACGGTTACGGGCACCGTCTCCGCTACGGAAAGCCGCGCAGCGCATTAGCGCTTGAACGACAAAAAAACATCCCGTCACGGAGGCGTACCCCCGCGCGGGATGTCGTCATGCGATTCATGCCTTATCCCCCCCACCCCGGATCGCGAGCCGGTCGTTTGCACGCAAGGCTATGCGTGCCGCCCCGGCCGGCTTCGGGTCGGGCGGTCTGCATTATTTCCAACGTTCATCTCAGCTCGGACACTTTGCCCGTAACCGGGTTGACGGCGTATTCGGTCAAAGCGCCGTTTTCGGAGACGACGATTTTGTACCCTTTCGATATAAACGGGTTCGTCAGGCCATCCATCGCGACAAAGCTTTTCTCGTTTTCGTTGACGATGCTCGCGGCTTCCGTATGAATGGAGCGCACCAGGGCGACGGCTTGTTCGCGCGAAACGTTCGGCTGAAAGGCGTAAAACAGAAGCGGCGGCAGCAGCAGCAGCAGCGCTTGCATCGCAACAAACAGCTTGTCCCGCACGCCCCCGTCCGTTCGTCTCGGCCGCAGGCTTTGCAGCAAGCCGAGCAAAGGAAGCGCGAGTAAAAAGCCGACGCTCATCGCCCCGTCGTATCGCATCAGCAAAACGGCGATGGCGGCCAACTCGGCGGCGAACAGCAGCGCCGCGGCCGGGCGAAGCTTCGGTACCGTCGCGTTCAATCGAATCACACCCCGTCTTTTCCGTTTCCTCCATTGTACCACATTCGCCGCCGCCCTGCCGCGTCTCCGCGCCCGTTCCAATCGGCCGAGCTCCGCCGCGATGCTTACCGCATTCCGGCTGTCCGATCCCGGAAATTCGCCATGGGCAGCGCCGCCGCGCGGAACGGGACATTCGCGCGAATCAGGCGTTTTTGCCGAAAACGGTGCCGCCGTCCACGTACAAAGGCGAGCCCATCATAAACCTCGATTCGTCCGAGGCGAGAAACAGCGCCGCCCGGGCGACGTCCTCGGGACGGCCGAGCCGTTCGCACAGCTGCCGCTTCTTGATCGACTCGATCGCGGCCGCCGGGTCGTCGTACGAATCGCGCAAATAGCTTTCCACAAACGGCGTCATGATCGTTCCCGGCAGCAGCGCGTTCACGCGAATGCCGTACGGCGCGTAGTCGACCTGCATCGACTTCGTCAGCGCCAGCACCGCCCCTTTCGTCGCCGCGTACGACGCTCTGCGCGCCAGGCCGATCTCGGCGACGCACGACGACATGTTGATGATCGCGCCGGCTTTGCGCTCCATCATGTGCGGCACGATATATTTGCTCGGCAAGTAAACGCCTTTTATATTGATGCTCATCGTCCGGTCCCATGCGTCGGGCTCGATTTCGTGCAGCATGCCGACCCCGCTTACGCCCGCGTTGTTGAACAGGACGTCGATCCGCCCGAACCGGGCGATCGCCCGCTCCGCCATGCGGCTCGCCTCGTCCGGCTTCGTGACGGCGGCGCGAACGTACACCGCTTCTCCGCCGTTCGCCTCGATTTGGCGAACCGTCTCCAAGCCGCCGCCGTCGTCCACGTCGTTCACGACGACGGACGCCCCCTCGCTCGCAAACAGAAGCGCGGCGCTTCTTCCGATGCCGGAGCCCGCTCCGGTGATCAGGCCTATTTTCCCGTACAGTCTCATAGCCTCAAATCCGGCTCCTTCCCGAAGCTTCTCCGCTCACGCCCGCGGTCGTTCCTCCCGCCCGCTCTCGCACGAGCGGATAATCGCTTCGGCGACGGCGATGCCGTGCACCGCGTCGTCGAACGACGTATATTCGGGCTTCGTCCCCCGGGCGACGCACGAGCAAATATACGTAAGCTGCTCGCGCAGCGCGCCGAACGTGCTGCCGTTTAACGCATGATGAATGAAATAGTCCGGCGACGTCCGCCCCCGCTCGTCCCACAGCTGCAAGTTGGAGCCGCCGTTCGCGAACTGCGCCGTTCCGCTCGTGCCGATAATTTCCGCCGCGTCGTTCATGACGATGCCCGCTTCGTCCGGCGTCATCCAGTTGCTGTGCAGGAAGGCGATCGTTCCGTTTTCGAATTCGAGGCACGACCATAAAATATCCGGCACGACGTCGTCGTGAACCGCCTTGCCGTACGCCTTGACCGATTTGACCCGGCTTCCCGCGTACCAGATCGCGATATCGAGATCGTGCACCGTCAGCTCGAACACGGTATGCGTCCGCTTGTACGTGCGGAACATCCCTTTCGTCCGGCCGCGTTTCAGGTACATGCTCTGGGGCGCGCCGATCCGGCCCGACCGGATCGCCTGATAGATGTCCGCGTACCGCGGCTCGAACCGGAGCAGATGCCCGGCGAAAATAAACGTGCCGTTCTCCTCCGCCAGCTTCGCCATCCCGGCCGCCTCCTCCAGCTTCGTCGACACCGGCTTCTCGACCAGCACATGCTTGCCCGAGCGGAGCGCCATGGCGGCCGGCCCGAAATGCTCGTGCTCGAACGTCGCGATGCTGACCAGGTCGATATCGCTACGCTCCAGCAGCTCTTCGCCGCGGCCGTACGCGTGCCTCACCCCGTACTTCTCCGCAAGCCGCTTCGCCTTCTCCTCGTCGCGGTCGCATACCGCGACCACTTCCGCCTGGGGCATCGAATGAAACGCTTCCAAATGGCAGCTTCCCCAGCTGCCGAGCCCGATAATGGCGACTTTTACTTGATCCGTCATCGCAGCGTTCGCTCCTTCTCCCGGGTTTAGCCTTCGTACGGCCAAACCGTCTTCATTGTTATATATTATATATAATGCATAATACGATTATATCGCCTCCACTCCCTCGTTTCAACCTTAAAATGCGGGGTGCGCCGCACCGATTCGCCCAAAGCCGCGCAAGCCGTCGCAGGCGGGCCTGGAAGCCTTCCCCACGGAAGTGCCCCTTTCCGCGCAAAAAAAGAAGCTTTCTCCCGCCGGACGGCGCAAAGAAAGCTTTTCCCTTACATGAGCGGGGCGACCTGCTCGAGCCGGGCGATCGGCCCGCCTGGCGCGGCGATGTCGGATATTTCGGAGAACGGAATCGGGAATGTCGGAAATCCGTAAGCGTAAGGCGTATATTCGTACAGCTGGAAGTAGACGACCAGCTCGTTCGGGGTCAAGTAGTAGTCTTGATTCGGCCCTACGCCTTTGAACGGAGTCGACTCCAAAATGGGCACGTCGTGTTCTTCGATCTGCCTGCGCAAAATGGCGTCGATTTTTTCCTTGTACCCGCTGTTTTCCCGAAACAAATCGTGAAACCTGTACTCGCGGCCGTCCCACAAATCCATCGTCAGCGACTTCTGCACCGTCAATCCGTGAGCGGCTCCCGGCGAGTAGGCGTAGTTTTGAAACACGATGCTGATCAGTCCGTCGCCGTTCAGCTTGATGTCGTACGTCCCGGCGATTTCGATTTTCGGGTCCTGCACGTACCCTTGCCCCTGAATGAGCCCGTATACGAGACGCAAAATCCGGTCGTTCATGACCATCTGCGCTTTCCGGTTCGGCAGTCCGGTCAGCTGGGGGTAGCGGATTTGCAATCGCGGCTTGATCATCACTTTTTTCGAGATGCCTGCGGTCAAATTGCGAAACTCCATCGCAAGCTTCACCTCCTTCCGGCATATTCGCCTATTACTAGCGATATTCAGCGGGAAGGAAAAGGTGCCTCGCATTCGGAATTTTCGCCCGGACGCGGCCCGATAACAAAGCAGGCGTCCCTGCGGACGCCTGTAGCCTTTTACAATATGCCGTTTTCCGGTCGACTGCGGCCCATCAGCTGCTCCATATGCCGGTGGCGCAATATTTCCTGCACGATCTCTTGCTCGATTTTGCCGTTGTACTCCCGCAGCATACGGGGGAGCAGAAACAAATCGACGATCACCCATACGAACAAGGCGAGAGCCGGCAGCGCGAACAAAATCGCCGACACGACGATGAGGGCGACGGACTCCATCGCGGAGCCGACGCTTAGCATAATATAGAACACGACCGACAGCAAAAAGAGGACGAGCTGCAGGGCGCCCGTTCCCGGCCTTTTCAAATAAAACCGGTGCAAGCCCAGATGCCCCCCGAGCAGCATCAAGTAAGCGATGGCGGTCGACTTCTCGGCGGACCGCATTTCCGATTGGAACACCATCAATTCGTTCAGCGTCAAATCTTGTTTCGTATGCATGCCGACGCTCCTAACGGTTCATGCGGTTACGCATTTTTTTGCATCATGATTTGATCCATGACGCGTCCTTCCACTTCCCGGTTGTGATCTTTGACCCACGTATGTAAAAGAAACGCGTCGATCAGCCACCATATGCACGTTACGATCATCCCGATCATCGTGATCGATAAAATCAATTGGGCGATGGCCGACCCTTTTTTCCTCAAATAAAAGCGATGGCCCCCGAACAGCCCGAGAAAGTACCAAAGAATATAGGCGACCACCATATTTTTGCCTTGATTTTTCACTTCTTGCTCGAGAATCAGCAGTTCGCGAGCGTCGAGCTGGCTTTTGACCGCAATGTTGTAACTCATTTTACAAATACAGTCTCCTTTTGTCATGATTTGTCACAAATACGTAACTAGTATAATGAATCAATTCCTTTCAGACAACGATTATTTTTCGGAATTGCAAGAATGCGAAATTAGTCCTAGACGCCGCGGCGCGGCTCAGCCTCTCTTGTATTCCTGGCAGGCGAGGCACGTATGCACGTCCACGCAAGTCGGGTGGACTGTTCCGGTAAACTTGGTGCAGTAGATCGGAGTTTTGAATTCGATGTTCGAGGAGATCATGGAGCAATAGCCGCACCTGCCGATCAACTCGACGGTCAAGCGTCGCAAATCGGTTTTCAATTCCGTAATTTCGTCCAATTCGTTCACCCCCGTCGTCTAAAATGCGTGCAGCACCGCGGCAGGTTGCCACGACAAAACGGACGCCGCCCTAAGGCGCCGTCCGTTTAAATGACGGTATGGATCGACTATTGGGCGGCCCGGCTGTCATGACGAAACGGTTCGGCCCGGCGGCGCGTGGGGAACGGCAGATCCGTCCATGGCGCTCGGCGTTGCTTTCGTTTTAGACCCGCGGCTTTGCGTCCCTGTCTTTCGAGCAGGTTTGCCTTTATCCGAATGCATGCGATATGACTGATACCAGAGTACCATATCGAATTCGACAAGATAATAGGTCTTATTTCCTAAACCGATTCGCTTTCACACAAGGCGACGATGCGCAGCCGCCAATAGTCGGCGAACCACCGTCCGTCGCGGAACAGCTCCGGCTTCGCCAGCCGCTTCGTCTCCGCATACGCTTCGCGCTTCTCCGCTTCCGTCATCCCGGCGAAAAAGCTGCCGCCGAACATGTCGAGCCAGTGGTCCAAGCCGCGCTCCCCGTCGTCCAGCGGCGTCGGTCTGGCGAAATGGAGCGCGAACTCGACCCGGAACCCCGCCTCCTCGAGCAAAGTCGCATATTCGGCTACGGACGGAAAATACCACGGATGGCGCGCCTCGGCGTCGATCCCGAACCCGGCCAGCGCTTCGGTCGCCGCGCTTACGATGACGCCGACGTTATGCTTGCCGCCGAATTCCGCGACGAACCGTCCGCCCGGCTTCAACGCGCTGCGCGCGGTCCGGAGGACGGCCTCCGGCGGCTTGATCCAATGCAGCGCGGCGTTGGAAAAGACGGCGTCGTACCGGCGATCCGGGCGGTACGTGCGTGCATCCGCCGCCTCGAAAACCAAATCCGGGTACTTTTCCCGCGCCCGGCAGACCATGTCCGGCGAAAAATCGATGCCGTACGGCAGCGCCCCGACGTTCGCCAGCTCCCGGCACAAATCTCCGGTGCCGCAGCCGATATCGAGCACCGTCTCCCCCGGCCGGGCGTCAAGCAATTGGAGAACGGACCTCCCGTACTCCGATACGTAACCGATTCGCGAATCGTACAGCGAGGCGTTCCAGGTCGGACTTGCACTTTCGTTCTGTTTGTTGCCGCTCATGAGCGCACCATCCCTTCGGCTTGATACGTCCAGTATGAAGCCACGGCGCTCATTGTTCCAATATATGATACATATGATTTTAATAGTTATTTCCTATAGCCTTGCAAAAACGGCTCCAGCCGCAGCTTCAGCTCCTCGCCGATCGGCGTCAAGGGCAGCCGCACCGCGTCCGAACGAATGCGCCCGGCCTGCGCCAACACCCATTTCAAAGGCGCGGGGTTCGGCTCCGCGAACAGCAGCCGGACCAGCGGCGCCAATTCGTCGAATACCAGCTTCGCGTCTTTGACGCGCCGCTTGACGTACAGGTCGTACAGCTTCACGAAGCGGTCCGTGAACACGTTCGCCGAAGCCAGCATCCCTCCGTCGGCGCCGCAGCACAGCGCCGCGTAAAAATACGAATCGTCGCCGCACAGAAGCGCTTTGTCCGTCCGGCCGGCGAGCTCGAGAACGTTGCGAATCCCCCCGCTGCTTTCCTTCAGGCCCGCCACGCCCTCGATTTCAAGCAGCGCGGCCAGCGCGTCCGGCGACAGCTCCAATCCGGTCCGGTACGGAATATGGTACGCCACGACCGGCAGCCCGACGTCGGCGACCCGTCTGTAATGCTCCAAGACGCCCTCCGCCGACGGGCGGTTGTAATACGGGGTTACGACGAGCGCGCCGTCCGCGCCGAGCGACCGGGCTTTCCGCGTCAGCCGCACCGCTTCCGCCGTATCGTTCGAGCCGGTACCGAGCAGGATCGGCACGCCCGGCCGCCCTCTCGCCTCGATGGCGATCTCGGCCATGCGGCTCGCCTCCTCCCAACGGACCGTCGGGCTTTCCCCCGTCGTGCCGTTTACGACAATGCCGTGCACGCCTTGATCGAGCAGCGATTGCACGAGATTCCGGAAGCTTTCGAGATCCGGCTTTCCGTCCGGGGTAAACGGCGCGACGACCGGAACGATGACGCCTTTCAACCTGTTTGCCAACATGAACGATCCCTCCTCGCGATGTCGCCGGCCGGGATGCCGGCTCTGGAACCAATGTAGCATAGGAATCGCAATCGGCGTTAGCTATAATAAACGATAAGAACGATCGGTTTTATCGATCGATTGGGATTGGGAGGAATGGGGATGGATTTGGCTTTGCTGCGCACGTTCAAGGAGACGGCCCGGCTTATGAACGTCACCCGCGCCGCCGATTCGCTCGGCTATGCGCAGTCGAGCGTAACCGCGCAAATCCGCAAGCTCGAGCAGCATTACGGCGTGCCGCTGTTCGAGCGGAGCGGACGGGGCATTCGGCTGACGCCGGGCGGCCAGCAGCTGCTCGCGTTCGCCGACCGGCTGCTCGATTTGGCGGAGGAGTCGCTGCAGGCCGTCTCCGCGGAAACGGCGGGCTCGCTGACGGTCGGCTCGATCGAGTCGATGGCGGCGTTTTACTTGCCGCCTTACGTGCGCCGGCTGAAGGAGACGTTCCCGCGGGCCGAGCTGCTGCTGCAAACCGAAGGCGAGGCGGAGCTGCTGCACGGCGTCCGGAAAGGCGTGTACGATGCGGGCATCCTGCTGGAAAAGCAAACAAGCTCCGATCCGGAGCTTGTGCGCGTCGTGCTGAAGGAGGAGCCGCTGCTGCTCGTCGCGAGGCCCGATCATCCGCTGGCGGAAGCCGCGCATGTCCGGCCGGGCGACTTCGCCCGCCACGCCTGGGTCGCCCCGGAGCCGAGCTGCTCGTACCGGAGCATGCTTACCGGGCTGCTGCACGGCCACGGCGTCCGTCCGCAGCTGTCGTGCGAGCTCGGGAGCGTCGAGGCGATCAAGCGCTGCGTCCTGCACGGACTCGGCATGGCGCTTCTGCCCGCGTGCGCGGTCGCGGCCGAAATCGCGGACGGACGGCTTCGGGCGCTCCCGTTCTCGCATCCCGAGCTGCGCGTCTACGTGCAGCTCGTCTACCCGGCGGGACGCTGGATTTCGCGAACGCTCGCGGCGTTTATCGCCATGCTGCGGGAGGCGGCGGACGGCGGCGTCAGCTTTCCAGCAGACGCTTCAGACGGCCCGGATAATCGGTAATGATGCCGGATACGCCGCAGGCGATCATTTTGCGCATATCGTCCTCTTTGTTGACGGTCCACGGATAGACGCGCAAGCCGCGTTCGGTCGCCGCGCGCACGTTTTGCTCGTCGAGCCGGCTCCAGTGGGGATGAAGCGAATACACGGGGCCGTCCAGCAGCTGGGCCATCCGGTATTGGTTTTTCATCCGGATGTTGTACAGCAGCCCGATCCGCGCCTCCGGCTCCTGCTCCTTCAGCCGCTCCAAAATGTCGAAATCGAACGAGGAGACGAAAACGCCGGCAAGCCGGTCTTTGCGCCGCATGAGCCGAATGAGCGCGGGAACGATGTCGCCGACTCCGGCTTTAATCTCGACGTTGATCTCGACGGCGGGCGGCACGAGGTCGAACACTTCCTCGAGCAGCGGCAGCCGCTCGCCCTCGAACCGCTCGTCAAACCAGCGGCCGGCGTCGGCTTTCTTCAGCTCCTCGACCGTCAGCTCGTGAATCGCGCCTTTGCGGTCGGTCGTCCGGTCGATCGTCGCGTCGTGGCAGACGATGATTTCCCCGTCCTTGGACAGATGAACGTCCAGCTCGATGCCGGTACAGCCTTGCTCGAGCCCGAGGGCGAAAGCGCCCAGCGTATTTTCCGGCGCTTCGCCGGCGGCGCCGCGGTGGGCGATGACCATCAGGTTGTCATGCGGTTTCATAGTCACTCTTCCTTTCGGTTCGTATGGTTATGGATCGGGAACGAAGACGCGCTCCGGCGGCTTCGTCCCCAAACAAAAAAGACCGAGCGAACGGCGCCGAAGCGCCGGAAGCTCCTTTTCCCGCATCGCGAAAAAAGGCTGCCTCGGCCCTCGGGCATTCTCTCGGTCTCCGTACCCAATCGGACGCGCCAGCAAGTTTCGCTTTCGCGAAACGGGGTGCGATATTCGGCTTTGCGGCCGGGCGGCTTACCACAGCTCGGGTTTGCCTACCGATACGGCAAGCGCTCCCGCCTCCAGCCCTTCGTCGATTTCGTGCCGGTTGCCGACAAGCCCGCCCGCGATAATCGGAAGCGGAGTCATCGTCGTCATCTCGCGGATGATGCGCGGCATAATGCCCGGCATCACCTCGATCGCATCCGGCGAGCTTTGCTCCACCGCCTTGATGCCGCGCAGCACGGCGTTGCGGTCGATCAGGAAAATGCGCTGGATCGCCAGCAGGCCGCTGTCCTTGGCCGTTTTGACGATCGCGCTTTTCGTCGAAATGATCCCGGTCGGCTTGACGTTCCGGGCGACGTAGGCGACCCCGCTCCGGTCCGGAGCGATGCCTTCGATAAATTCCATATGCAAAAAGACGTGCTTGCCCGCATCCTTGACGCGCTGGGTCAGCTCTTGAACGTTCAGCAGCGAGCCCGTCAGCAAAAACACGACGTTCACGTCGCCGCGCAGCGCCGCGTCCAGATCCGCCTCCTTCTGTACGGCGGCAATCGTTTGATGCTCCACGATATCGACTATCGGATACATGGGAAAGCTCCTTCGTCATGGACTATTGTCCATTATACCACGGATCGCCCGGTTTGCGGTCCTACAGATCGGCGATTTTCGCGATGCTGGGCAAAATCGTTCGCGGCCGGTCCGGTCCCGCTTCCGCCATTTCCGCCGTGCCGACTCCCGTCAGCACGAGCACCGAATGCATGCCGCAGTCGTTGGCCATGCGGATGTCCGTTTCCAGCCGGTCGCCGATCACGAAGCAGTCGCCGTAGGCGAGTCCGAGCCGCTCGGCCGCCGTTTCCGCCGCGATGCGCGACGGCTTGCCGACGACCGTAACGGCCGGTCGGCCGAGGGCCGTTTCCAGCGCCGCGATCATCGTCCCCGTATCCGGCAGCTGGCCGTTCTCGAGCGGACACGTGGCGTCGGGATTCGACGCGATGACGGCGGCCCCCCGCAGCGCGGCTTGGTACAGCGCGTTCAGCTTGGCGTACGTAAACTCCCGGTCCCACGACAGGACGACGATATCCGCCTCCTCGTCCCGATCCGTGCAGTCGATGCCGTGATCGAGCAGCTCCCGGCGAATCGGTTCCTCGCCGATGACGTAGACGCGCTGTCCCGGCCGCATCGTTTTGCGCAAATACCGCGCGACGATCAGCGACGAATTGAGCACGTCGTCCACCTCGGTCGGAATGCCCATCCGGGTCAGCTTTTCCGCATAGGAGCCGCGCGTCGCGATCGGCTTGTTGGATAAAAACAGCACCTTGTCTCCCCGTTCCCGCAGCGTTCGAATCGCCTCGGCCGCCCCTTCGATCATCCGGTTGCCCAAATAGACCGTGCCGTCCAAATCGAAAATATATCCTCGCAATCGTCTCTGCCACCCTTCCGTCAAGCGAGCGCCGAAAACAAGAAAAACCCCGATCCATAGTAAACACGCCTTCGCGAGAGCGAAAGCCGTGCATACGGATTAGGGTTTTACTCCTGGTCTCAAACCTGACCGTTCTATTCGATTGATTGCATTATAGAGTGCGGGGTCCGCTTTTGTCAACGCTTCGTTCACCGTGTGTTGTTCGTCTGTGATAATGTCATACCATAACTGTTCTGAGATAATGTCACTATGGGACAGGAGACAATTACACTGACAGAAGACGAATGGAACAAGGTGAGAATCGTTGAAAAAATATTGGAGG
>NZ_JARBDC010000026.1:0-73610 GCF_036577625.1 Paenibacillus sp. GYB003
CGCTTTTTACAGTAGCAGCATTCTTAATGGTATTGCCCGCTTGAGTATCCAAAATTTTGGCTTCAAACGTAACGGTACGTTCGTCAGTGTCGGATACATGGCCGAAATTCGCCATGATTTTTCCGTTACTATATTCGGGAACGGCATGATGACTAGCCTTTAAAGTTCCTTCTGCAATTTGCAGCCCTTCGGGTACGTCATCCTCTATTTTTACATTCTTCGCCACGGTCTCATTTACTGTATTTTTAGTCACAATCGAATAGACAACCGTGTCACCGACTTCATAATAAGGCTTGCCTTCTTTATTTTTTACACTCTTGCTAATCTCTAAATTAGGAGGAATGACTTCTAACGCTACCCCCCAAAAATGTGGTTCGTATCCATCTACGCTGCCATTATCGTTTACGGGTTGTACTTTGAAAGTTTGATCGATACGATCTAACCCGGCGGGGAAATACGGAGAACCGGTAAAATCAAAGTTATAGATATCCGTATTGGCCGGAGTCCGATCGGGATTTCTTGTACTTACATTTTGTCCGTTTTTTGTAATGCTTCCATTCCAAAAATTATTTTGGTCTCTAGTACTATCACTCATAAATGAGTCAATAAGAACTTGATTGTTCTTATACGCGGTAATTCTATATTGATCGTTGTTTATATTTTGATTTCCGCCATATACGCTTGCCACCATACTCCCCTTTAAACTGCCGGCTTGCTTCGTCAAAAAAGGCTGGTCGGATAACGTTGCCGTAAAATTTGGATAGGTCCCGGTATGAATGCCGCTATAATAATTTAATTTTGTCATCATTGGTGGTAAATTTTCATTTTTTTCGACAAATACGATATCCCAATTTGCTAAAGCATCGTTGCCCCAAGGAATAGCCAATGGATTTTGCAGCCACAAGTTTTTCCCCCAGTAATGTCCAGCGCCTTCTTTTTTAATAAACTCTGTAACATCATATACACCATCAATGCTTTTATCAAAATAGAACCTTCCGTCTTTTGGTCCTTGGATAAAAGTTTCAGTCGAACTTTTTATATTATCAGGGGAAACAAAAAGAAACGCTGCTTCAACTTCTCCATTAGGCACATATTCCATTGAGCTGCTACTGAAAGTTGATGGATCATTGTCTGCATCAATGTATCTGCCTTTTATTTTGGGGTCATTTGATACGTCATAGCCGTATACATTACTACCGCCTATAGCTTGAAGATGATAGAATCCTATTTTATTGAATACTGTAATTTCATTTTCTCCATTAAAAGAATAGGATGGGACTTGGCTTGAAAACATAACTCCTTCTGCTTTTGCAACGCGGGTCATTGAAGGGAATATACCGCTGGACACTGCTAGCACTACCATAAAGCATGTGAATATGTAATTAATCCTTTCCCTCATTTTTCTTTTTAACTTCAAGTTTTTTCCTCCTCTTTTTTTTACTGATCTTTAGCCCCGTTTTAATCACCTCCTATTCCCACCGTTTGACAATTTTCTGCACGATATGAGAAATCCCTTCGTATTTCGATTAAAATAATCTATTAATACCAATTATTCGCAACTAAGTAACTAGAAATGAAACTGCAAATCGTACATACAGTAAAATAGAATGAAGAACATTACAATTTTCGACTTTCGCGGCTGCCTTTTCGATAAGTTCCCATATAAAAATGCAAGCATGTATCTCCCTGAACGGGAACATGCTTGCATGTTCAATTTGGCGTCAAGCTTTGCGTTTTCTTCTCAGAAGAACCCAGTCCGCGAACAAAGCGGCCAATCCTGCAATATTAAAAATTGGAGGCCCTAGCGTTGCCCGCGCGCAACAGCGGCAGTCGACATGGAGCCGACCCTGTTACTTGACGTTTCACCCCTGCGCGCCTGTAGCATCGTTCTGGATATGGGCCTGCAGTGCCATAGCCAAAACGCCTCCAAACCGGCGAAGAGAGTCGGCGGTAACCCGCATCCCGCTCACGCCGAAATACGGAATTTCCATGGAGAAGGCCATGGGAACGCGCTGACCGAGCATAAAGGCAGCGCAGGTGGGATTGGGCTGGTTCCAGTCCTCTCCTTTTTCGATATTATGTTTGGGATCGTGGACGATGCCCCCGGCTTCTTGCGAATGCCTCTGCAGGAGCAGGCTGAGTCGTTCGATTCTCCGATCGGCCTCCGTACCGGTCTTTACGATAAAAACATGGTCGTTCCGGTCCCCCCATTTGTAAGGACAATGGAAATCGACAGCGATGTCCGGCCGCAAAGCGCTCGCGTACTGCATAATCGCCCCGGTCGAGGCGTAAATCGGTTTATCGATATAATCCCGGTTATGATCGTGCGGCGCCCGGCCCTTGCCCTGATCTCCGTTCTCCACGCCGTCGATATCCGCAAACGGGACAACATGAATGCACCACTCATGAAGCCATTCGGCCGAAGCGGTATGTCCGAGCCACTCCTCCAGCAAGCCTTCCAGTACATAGCTGGCGGCAGCCTCGCAAGCATGATGGCGCGAGGAGAAGAACATATGGCGTCGAGCGGTGTCCGGGCTGCCGAGCAAGAGCAGAGGCACTTCCCTCTGCTGCTCGGAGAGGCACAAGGTTTCCAACCGTACGAACGGACGGGTGCCGATTCGGCCGATCCAATGCTCGAAATGGGAGAGCTGGTAAGGAAGCGCAAAGGCGAAATAGACTTCGGGACGGTCCGCCCCGAAGCGATAAACAAACGATTGCCGCCCCCGCATGCTTTGCTCTCCAAGCCACGTCCAGTTCAATCCGTCAAAGCTGCACGCCGGCCCCCACGGACCGATCACTTCTCCGTTCGTAAATTCGAAAACGACCTCCCGTCCCTCCTCGCAGCGGGCGCAAAAATTCCAGTAAAACCACCATCCCGCGGAATCCCGCATATCCTGCTCCAGCTTTACGACGGATCCTTCATAGGCGGAGGCCGCTTTTATATTTCCGCCTGGGTAGTCCGAGCGAATGCCGATCATATCGATCCCTCCGAATTTTTCGCTTGCGATCGTTTCACGTTGCGGAACTTCCCTCTGCCCGTCTATCCCCGCATCCATCCGAGTCCGGATTTCGGATAGCCGCGCCGATGACGGACCGGTAACGGACTATGCACCCGTACAGCTCGCCGGAAGCGACGCAGAGCCAATCGTCTTCGGGCGAGTACGCCAGGCAAGAGATATAGTGGATGTTGGCCCATTCCGTATCGATGTCGCGAAGCCGGTCGTTATCCTTGATGACCCTCGGTCGTCCCAAATCGACGAAGCCGGCTTCTCTGGAAAAATGGAACGCATGCCCCGCATCCTTGGTCCCGCCGTAGATCCCCCATACGTCATTTCCGTTTCGATGGATAAAATTTCGCAGCTCCCCGCTGGAATACAGCCGGCCGTAAGTCGTCGTTCGCAGCAGATCCGGCGACACGCTGAACAGCAGGCCGTCCTGCGTGCCGGCGACGATGGTGCCGTCGGACAGAACGGCGCCTCCCGTGACAGCCGACTTGAACGCTCTCCCCCGGATCGACGGAGTGCGGATGTCCAGCTTGCGGGACCGCCCTTCGGCCATATGGTAGATCACGAGCTCATCGTTCTTGCCGGACAGGAGCAGCCGGTTCTCGTCCAGTTTGACGATAACGGAATCCTCCGTCTCGACACGTATGTTTTCCAACGCCCGGAACGTTCCTCCGCCCAAATCGCAAGCATACACATCGCCTTCGCCGGTGCTTGCCAGCACGATTCCCGGCTTCAGCATACCATGGAGCTTATGAAGCCTCGCGGAAGACGGAGCGGAAATGATCGCAGCGCACCGGCCTTCCTCCAGATCGACCGTGACGATTTTGTTGTCCGAAGCAAGCATCGCTACCGTGCTATCGCCCATATCCAGACAAGCGACGGGGGCGCCCGCGGCATACACCTCCCGGATACGCAGCGGTGCATCCTCCGAATGAGAAGTCTCGGTCAAGTATGCGCTCGTATTCCCGCTTATCGCATACAGCTTGCCTTTTTCCGCACGCATGTGCCGGACCGCCGTATGCTTCCAGTCCATATACCGGTGCAGCGGCAGCGTCCGGATGAGCTCCGCCTCGATATGCATAAAGGCAGGTGCACCGACGCCGTTGTAGTCCGGCTCCGTATAGGGGTGCAGCTCCGCTGCCGGAGCTCGTTCGTCGGGAGGTTGCAGCCGCTTGACATCGACGGCCAAAATGTAAGGAGAGAACTGTCCGCAGACGTCCGCCATGTGCAGCCGCCCGTTGTCGTCGAAAATCATTTCGCAAACATACTGGGAGTCCTTCCCCCCGGGGCTTACGAGGCCGAGGTTTTCGGGCTCCCCGCCGTTCAGAATATCCCAGCGAACGAGCCGGATGGGGCTATATTCTTCGCCATATGTCTTCAAACCGTAGTAAATGACGAAGTTCTCATCCGCAGCCAAGCCCCCGATCCCGTACGTCCCCGAGGGCACATTGTCGCGGAGGCGGATCGGGCCGTGACGAGTCACCTCGAGCGTTTCCGGGTGAAGCTCGATCATTTCGCCGTCCATATTGTCGCACATCAGGATCGTGTTCCGAGGCGTGTGAAGCGCGAAAATAAACTGCCTTCGGTGCTTCGTCCCGTTCGGCGATTCGAATTGAAGTTTCAAATCCTCGACTTCTTCCTTCTCCGGGTCAAATCTCCAGATGCTGCCGGTGTAGGAGCTTCCGTAAAATCGTCCCTTCGCATCTTTCACCAGCCGGCAGGACGAGAATTCGGACACCTTGCCGTAATCCCTCACTTCATTCGTCTCCAGATCGAGCCGGTACAAGTGCCCTCTCATGTACCCGAGAAAAAAGTAGTACCGCGGGTCGTTGCCCAGCATCCCGCCATAGATGCTCTCTCTCGGCACGGGAATGCCTTTGACCTGAACCGCATTCGTGTCGGGATCGACGATCATCAGGATGGATCCGGGGTACCCTTCCCACGGGTGCTCGTAATGCTGTTCGTACATCCACTGCTTATGGCTCCGCGCGGGAGCGGTGTTGTGGGTCGCCATGATCAGCTTCCCGTCAGGCAAAAAGTCGATGCTCGTATGAATTTTGCTCGGCGGCATCTGCTCCGGATGGACGATCCAGATGTCGGCCACGTCGAACATGAGCCGCAGATTCCCTGTTTCCGGATCGTATTCATAGAGCAGGGCGGTCAGCGGCTTTTCATTTTCCCCGCATACGCTGATAAAAAAACGGCCGTTCGGCGAACGGACAAAATCCCATACCGCGTTATGACCGTTTTCGTTAGGCAGCTGCACGAATTTCACGAGATGCTCCGGTATTCCGGCAAGCAAATTCGGCCGTGTTGACAAGGTGTTTTGCTCCCTTCTTCCGCCAGTAAGCGATAGCAAGCTCAGGCTTCTCCGGTTTTTTCCATAATTGCGAAAATCCATGGCACGGCAGATGCCGCAATACCGGGAAAGCCTTCGGGATTGCGGCATCCGTGAACCTGAACCATCAGGTTAGTCTATGCTCTCCGCCATCAGCATTTTTTTGACATAGATCAAGCGCTTATCGTCGACGTTGTAGCGAAGCTCCATCCAATCCGGTACATTCCGGTACATGCTCCCGGTCTCGGTCTCATCCATCCGATCCAGCTTATGCATTTGCGTCCCGGGCACCGAGCCTTTGGCGATCAGAGGAAGGACGTGGCGCGTATAGAAACGGATGTCCCGGGTCGCCGGATCTTGAAGCCAATGCTCGGTCAGTTCCGCGGACACCGATTGGAACTTGCTCCACGCTTTGCCCAGCAAATATTTCTGGATGGCCATGCGCTGCTTCGGAGTCGGCTGCCGGAAGCGAAGCAGATTGAATTTCCCCGGCTGGTGTACCTGGCCTCCCCAAGTCTGGGCGTCCGACGGCGACCAACGGATGAGGTTGAACTGCCAATACCCGCCGTCAAGCGGAATGCTGTCGTACACAGCTTCCCACGGGATTACAACCAAGGTCCCCCAGGCACCCGGTATTGCGGCCGACTCCACCCTGACGCTTCCTTTCAACGGCCGGTGATCGCGGTGTTCGGTCTGCCACTCGTGATATTCGATGTCCGTGCCGGAGGTCGGCACAATCAATTGCGAATAAGGGATGTCGCCTTCGCCGGCCGCCACAAACAGCTCCAGCGAGCTTTGCAGGGGCTTGCCGTCGGCGCCGGTTTCCGGCTCGTTGGACTGGAGGAACAAATATACGCCGTCCTCCCGATAAACCATATAGAAAGACGTCTCGCGCGTGCCGCCCGGCGGAATCGGGGCGCCGTTGTTGTAATTCTCAAAGCGCGTCTCCTTAAACTGCGGGTTATTGAAGTAGGTGCTCCCCGCCCATTTCATCGGCGTAGACAAATCTTCGTCTGTCCAGGTGACCTCGTATACCTTCTTGGCTTCTTCGGCGGCAGCCGCGGAGTCCTCGGCCAGAGCCCGGCCGGAGCCCGAAGCGGCAATCGCAAGCGTCAGCAGCAATGCAAAGTATCGCATAACGGCTTTCAACAGCTTGACCCCCTTCCTATTGTTTATTCTCGAGTTCGAGCAAGAGCATAATATGGCGAATCATCTCAAGTCTCAGCAAATCCTGGTTTACGGAGCGTTCGTCGACCTGCTCCAGCCAGACGAGCGCCTGATTCGCGGCAGCCGCTCTGTCGCGCCGACCGGAGGCGATGGCGTCGGCCGCTGCTTGCTTGAGCTTCGTGGCGTATCGGATATCGTCGATTCCCTCGCGAAAGCCTTCCCATGCGATCGTATCGATCAAATCCGTTCGGGTCGGGTAAACCAGGTTAAACGCACGGTAGTACGGAGACACGTTGTCGTTCCAAATGTTCTTCGGGCTCTCGTAAAAAATATAGTTGTAGGTCGCATCATAATTGGCCTTGTAGAGCCACATTCCGTGCCGCTGACGGATCAGGTCCGGGTTTTCCGGACCGGTATGCGGGTACGCATAGCTGGTTATGATCCTATCGGGGCCGAGCGCATGCCACTGGTCGGCTTTCTCGCGAGTCGGCTCCCCGGCCCAGTTCAGGAAGTTTTCTTTCGTTTCCAGCTCCAGGTGGGTTCCGTTGCCGGTGGCGTACACTTTCGCCCCCAGGCGGTTCTGAACGTACCGCCAAATTTCCTGCTGAAACCGGAGCATGCCCATGCCCGCTTCATCCCAGCCGTCAAAATAAAAATTCGTGTGGCCGATTTTACCCGAGGCGATCCGATACGCTTCGTCGAGTGTCGGCAAATAATCGTCGATGCCCTTGCGCCATGCGTTGTAGGAAGTATCCATAATTTGCTTGTTGGCATCCGTCGGATTCTTTTCGTACGCTTCTTTCGCTTTCAGGTAGTTATTGTACTGCACGTAGTAGCTGTAGTTCGGGAACGTTTGTTTGACGCCGAAGAGCGGATTCAGATCGAGTCCGGCCTGCTGCATCAACTCAAGCTGGCGAAGGAAGGTTGCCTTGTCGTTCGTCGAATAATACGGACCGGGAATGTTGACCGCATTGTGTTCGGCCATGTTGCGGTATTCGTTCAGAAGCTTTTTCTCGACCAGTTCGACGTTGCCTTTGGCTGCCGCAAGGGATTCCTTTAACCGGCTTTGATTGTAAAGCATGACGTAAAAATCTTTATTGAGGTCGTAGTAGGTCTTCGGGGCCGGCAGCTCGAAAGGCAGCACCCGCACATTCATCCGGATTTGCCCGGCCGGGGCGCCGTCCGCCCGGATATCGATCATCCCGGCATACGTCCCGGCGGGAGCATCGCTTGGCACCTTCAGAGTCAGCCACAATTGCTTGCTCTCCCCGAGCCTGAGGGAAACGGGAAGCAGCGTGTCGCTATCCTCGACCGGTTCGGCGAAATGATCGAAGACGGCGGCCGGCGTACCGGAAATATCCACGTATCTCGACCCGCTTGGGTAATCGATCCGAAGCGAGTTCGTCTTCGTCACGGGATCGACCTTTATCAGATTTTCATCGTGCAGAAGCAGCTCCGGAACGAGCACCTTTTTGAAAGGGTCGGCAAAATAGCTGTACCATCCCGTCCCTCCTTGATACCAATTTTTTACGACGCGCAGGTCTACGCTGCCGGCGGGTATCGTTCCGCCGTCGCCGACGAGATCGTAAACCTCGAACGTAACGGAATTCACGTCGGCCTTCGGGTAAAGGACGAAGGAGGCGGCCTCGAACTCACCCTTCGCCGCAATGATCGAGAGCCGATCGCTGATCGTTCCGTCTTCCGGAATAGCGGAAGGGTCTCGCCGGATCGGGCTCAGCGCAGGTACGTCGTACACGATAAACGGGGAATCGGCCCAAAGACCGTCCGCGTCGCCCGGCTTTTTGCCCGTCGCCCGCTCCGGCTCTTGGGTTGCATCCATATCGGCCGGCATGGCGATCCCCGGCAAAGACGTCATCAGCAATGTGGAGAGCATGAGAACGACTGACAAGAAGCGCCGTTTCAACATATCGATGATCACTCCCGTTTTCGAATAATGGTGTAACCGTTTGCAACCTTATTTGGCAATCCCGAGCTCTTTGAGCTGCTTTTCCGCCGAGTCGATCATCAGTTTATATTTAAACGTGGTTTGCAGCCTTTCCAGGAAATGATCGTACTCGCTTAAAGGCCGCTTTCCGTAAGCGAATTTGGCGATCTCCTCTTCCATGAAGCGATAGGCGTCCGCCGGATTGTACCCGTCCGGCAAATACAGATATCCGTTATAGATGTCTATGCGGGGAGTTTTGGCGGAAAACTCGATCGCGGCTTTCGGATACCCGGATTCCAGATATTCCATTTCTTCCCTTCCGAGCAGCTGATACATGAACGCATGCTCTTTGGCCCGCAATTCGGTGCGGACAATTTTGCCGTTTTCCCGATTCCAGTGCCTTCCTTCTTCTCCATGAGCGACAAGCGTATTTCCTTCCGGGCTGGCCACGTAATTCAGAAGGTCGAATATCCGCTGCAGCTTCACCGGATCTTTCTCGACGGCCTTCGGAATCGCGTGCATCCCCGGGGCCGTTCCGACATCCCAGCTTCCCGCGAACTGCCCGCCCGGACCTTTCAAGGCAGGCACCTGCACCCATTCCGCGTTAGGATTAACCGCTTTATACTCATTTACGGCCGTCGGGGACGTCATTCGCGGAAAGCCGTGCCAGATCATGCCGGCTTTGCCCTGGAAAGCTTTCTTCTCATGCTGCGTACCGGTATTCGCCAATATATCCGGATCGACCACTCCGGCGTCGATCATTCCCTTTATGAAGGCCAGAGCCTCCTTCATGCCGGGGTCGACGAGGGAGTTCATAACCTTCCCGTTCTTTAAGTAGAAGGAGTCGGGCACCCCTACGCCATAAGCGCTCAGAATCGGATCGAAGGTGCTCAATTTTTGTCCCGTGATCCCGTACGTATCCGCTTTCCCGTTGCCGTCCGGGTCTTTTTCCGTAAAGGCTTTCGCTACGGCGAGCAGCTCGTCTAACGTGGCGGGGATTTGCAGGCCCAGTTTGTCCAGCCAATCCTTCCTGATCCATAGGTTGTAGAACGAGATGGACGGCTTTTTGGCGAGCGCATAAATTTTGCCGTCGACGGTTCCCTTCCTCAAGCTGTCTTCCCCGATAAATGTTCGGGCTTGCTCCAGCTTGCCCATATACGGAGTCAGATCCAGCAGGAGCCCTTTCTTGACGTATTCCTGCATTTGCAATCGGCTTACCGCGATCAGATCCGGGTAATCGGCCGACGCCATGCGCAGGTTGAGCTGGTTGCCGCCGTCCCCGCCGAGAAGCGTCATTTGAATATCCGTATTCAGTTTTTCGTCCAGCTTGATTTTAACCCGGTTGTTCTCGCCTTCCGGAAGCTTCGAACCGCCGCTGTCGGTCATGATCTCGATCTTGACTTTCTCCGCAGGTTTATCCGTCGGTTGTACGGGGGGAATGCCGCTGTCGCCCGCAGCCGGATTGCCGCCTCCTCCGCAGCCGGCCAAAACCGCGCCAAGCGATATCGTGATGGATCCAACGGTCAATAATAGCTTTTTGTTCACGACGATCTTCCTCTCAGCCTTTAATGGAACCGATCAGCATGCCCTTTGTAAAATGCTTCTGTACGAAAGGATAAACGGCGATAACGGGAAAGCACGCCACGACGACCGCCGCCATTTGCACGGCTTCCGTGGGAACGGGCACATCGATGTTTTCCACGGGATTTTGCGCCATTGTTAGAACATTTCGGACGATTACTTGGATCGGATGAAGCTTCGGATCGGTGATAAACATTATTGCGCTGAAGAACGAATTCCAGTGCCCGACGGTGTAGAACAAGCCGATCGTGATCATCACGGGCAGAGAAAGAGGGATGACGATATGCAGCAAAATGCGCCACTCCTTCGCCCCGTCGATCCGGACCGACTCGATGAGCTCCTCCGGAATGTTCTCGAAGAAGCTTTTCATGACCAGCACGTTAAAAGCTCCGATGGCCCCGGGAATAATCATCGCCCAGACCGAATTCAACAATCCGGTCGCCTTTACCGTTAAATAAAGCGGAATCAGCCCCCCGCTGAACAGCATGGAGAATAGGATGAGCAGCAGAAAAAAGCTTCGTCCCGGCAGCGATTTCCGGCTGAGCGGATAAGCCATAAGGAGCGTGAGCGCCATGTTGATCGCCGTCCCCACAACCGTTATAAACAGAGTGACCATGAACGCCCGCGGAATGGCCGGGTCGCCCAGCAGCTCCCGGTACGCCGTAAAGGAGATTCTGCTCGGAAAGACGATGTATCCCCCGTTTTTCAACACTTCGGCCATCGGAGTAACGGATACGGACAGCACGAAGAAAAGAGGGAAGAGGACGGTAAGCCCTACGAGAGCCAGAATGGTGTAATTGATCGCATTGAAAATCGTATCCTCGGTTCCCCTTACCAAATGCCTTCCCCCCATTTCTTCGCGATCTTGTTCGCTCCCAGGACGAGCACGAGCCCTACGACGGATTTAAACAAGCCGACCGCCGAAGCCAGGCTGAAGTTCATTTGCTGCAGCCCGGTGCGGAACACCCAGGTGTCGATAATATCGGCTACGGGATAAACCTGAATGTTGTATAGGATGTAGATTTGATCGAAGCCTGCGTCCAGCATATAGCCGAGTCTTACTATAAGCAGCAGGACAATGACGCTGCGTATGCCGGGCAGCGTGATGTGCCAGATCATGCGCAGCCGGCTTGCTCCGTCTACCCGGGCGGCCTCGTACTGCGTAGGGTCGATCCCCGCCATCGCGGCCAAATAAATGATCGCGCTCCACCCGGCGTTTTGCCAAATGTCCGAGCCGACCAATATGCTGCGAAACCAGTCCGTCGATTGCAGGAAAGGAATCGCCTCTCCCCCCGCGTCGACCAGCCATCGGTTTAGAAGTCCGGTGGATTGGGAGAGGAACGCGAGCAGAATCCCGTAAATAATAACCCACGACAGAAAATGCGGCATGTAGCTTATCGTCTGGATGACATGTTTGAACCAGCGCGACCGGCATTCGCCCAGCATGATGGCCATCAGGATCGGCGGAACCGTGCCGAACGCCATTTTATAGAAGCTGATGATGAACGTATTGCGGAGAAGCTCGGTGAAATAAGGCGAATCGTAAAAAAATTGAAAATGCTTATACCACGGATCCGCCCATGGACTTGCCAGTATTCCCCCTAACATGTCGTAATCTTTGAACGCAATTACGGCCCCGTACATCGGAACGTATCTGTAAATGACAAACCAGGTTACGCCGGGAAGCAGCATCAAGTAAAAAACGCGATGCCTCCATACGTTTCTGACAACGGGACGGCCGCCATGCATGTACTCGCCTCCTGCTTTTGATTGACCTACATGCCGATTGTATCACCGCGGCCGTTCGGGTTTGATTCACATCGGTTTGATCTTCATAGAACGATATTAAGGGGTTTCGTCTTCTTTCGAGCCCCTGTACATTTTCGGCGTCATATTGACGAAGCGCTTGAAAATTTTGATAAAGTAGTTGTCATTCGGGAAGCCGACCCTTCTCCCCACCTCGGAGACGGTCAGCTCCGAGCCATCCAGCAACTGTTTGGCCCGCTCGATTCGGACCGCGTGCAAATAATCGATGAAATTGGAGCCTGTTTTTTTCTTGAACAGGCTGCTTAAATAATGTTCCTCCAAAGCGGCGTGCCGGGCCATCGTTTTCAGCGAAATGTTTTGGTCGTAATGCTCGTGAACGAATTCCAGCACTTTGTTGATCTCGTCGTGGTCGGTCAGCAATTCCCGGGCTTTCGGGCCGTTACCGATTCCCCGCCTCAGCCGGGACAGCAGCATGTCCAACAGCTCCCGATGATGGGCGCAGTCCAGGAGATTGTCCGATTCCCGGACCGGATAATCGGAGATGCGGTGCAGCAATTGGTCAAACCGATTCGCGGTGTACTTGACCGCAGGCATGGGGAATCCATCTCGCTCCATTCGGTTCCACAGGTCATGGAGCCAGGCTACGCATTCGTTCGTCTGGGCACGCTCGACGTATCGCACCCATTGGCGCTCCGCTTTCCATGACACCGTGGGATAATGCCTATCCATCCGTTCCCCGATGTGGGAAAATTGAAGCGCCTTCAACCCGCTGTACCATGCTTCGTCGAGCTTCCTCAATGCGCTTCTCCACGCTTCAACCCATCGAGAGCCCGGCACCGGGGAGCAGGCGGCCATAGGAAACGGCGTTTCCTTGCCGTGGAGCGGATTTACCTGAATCTCCTTGCCGCTCCAGTAGAAAACGGTCGTTTGCCCCAAACCTGGAAAGAGATGAATGACGGCATGGTTATCCGGCGGTATCAACCGCATCGACATCAAATCATCCGCCGAAAAAGGCGCCTTCCCGTTCAGTACGGAGCACACCCATACATGCGGCATCATTTCCACTCCCGGATGCTCGAAAGGCTCCGCTGCTCCGTCCCGGCTCGCATCGGTAAGTCTGGCCCATACTTTTTCGTAGAGCGGCTGATAGTCGAACAGCCGCTGAAGCGATGCCTGCTTCGCCCTTCTCCGCAGCTCCTCGTCGACTTTCCGTAACGCATCGCGCAGTATGGACGCGTCCATGGACAGCTTCAACATGTAATCGAATGCGCCGTTCTTCAAAGCCGCTCGCGCGTATTCAAATTCGTTCATGCACGTCAGCATGACAAAAACGCTCTGCAGGCCCGCTTCCTTCGCCTCCTTAAGCAGATCGATTCCGTTCATGATCGGCATGGCGATATCGCACAGGACGAGATCCGGTTGATTGGTTTTCATAAATTCCAGCGCAGCCCGGCCGTTGCTCGCCTCGCCGATCACTTCGAAGCCGCTCTCGTTCCAGCCGACATTTTTCCTTAAATACTTTCTGACATAAGCTTCATCTTCCACGATCAGAATGCTCCACATGACCGAACCCTCCCAGCCCATACGGAATGGAAACCAGCAACGGAAACGACAGCTTGACTTTCGTGCCCGGATCGAGCGGAATTAGATGCATTTCCGCCTCCTCTCGGAACAAGAGGCGATACCTTTCACGCAGGTTTTCGAGCCCGATGCCCTTGCGGCTGCGCCTGGTAAGGAATTGCTTCGAACGTTCGATTCCGATTCCGTTATCGATGACTTCCAGATGCAGCGTCTTGTGTTCCGCATAGGCACGTATGATGATTTTCCCCCCGGATTCCATCTGCGAGAAACCGTGATGGATCGCGTTTTCGACGAGCGTTTGAAGGCCCAGCTTGGGGACGAGGGCATAATCGTACGCCTGATCGATCTCGTACGCGATGTCAAAGAGCTGATCGTAGCGATAGTTTTGTATATAGACATAGGCGCGAATCAATTCGATCTCCTCTTTCAGATGAATCAGCTCGACCTCCGAATTAAGACCGGATTCCAGCAATTTTCCGAGAGAAACGCATATTTGCGCGATCTCTTCGTTTTGTTGATCCAGAGCGATCCATTTGATCGAATTCAACGTGTTTAACAAAAAATGAGGATTGATTTGATTAAGCAGCATCTGGAAATGAAGCGCCTCCTTTTGCCGTTCCTCCAGTTTCAATCGGCGCACCAAATGATGAATATCCAGAACCATCCGATTGAACGCCTGATTGAGGCCGAGTATTTCTCCTTTATAGCCGTCCACCGGAATGGATGTTTTTAAATTTTGTTCGACCATTCCCGCCATCTTCCTTTGAAGCCGCTGCAAGGGACGGGTGATGGAGTCTGATATAAGCAGGGTGACGGCCGTGAAGATGCCGAGCGTGATATACAGCGTCACCAGAACTTGATCCTGAGTGGCTTTCAGATCCCCCAGAAACACATCCATCGGAAAAAGATCGAAAATGTACCAATCCAGGGAGGGGGCATACCGGATGTTGATCAAGGAGTTGGTGGAATTGTCGATGGTATAGACCGGCGAGCCGTTATCCGCTTGCCTGGAAATAAGCTCTTGAACGATACCGGGCCGAAGGGAGATGCCGCTCTTGGTCTGCGCGATCACTTTGCCCGCAGCGTCGGAAATAAAGTACAGCTGGCCTGTGGATATTTCCTTGGCGACGGATTTGAACCACTCCCGGAAATCGACGCGGATTCGCAGACGGCCTATCGGCTCGTTATTCGAATCTTTGACTACCGAGTATAAAGTGAAGAGGGGGGAATGATTCCACAGCTCGTCGCTGTCCGTTTCGCCGAGAAGCAATTTGTACGAAACATCGCCGTTCAGCAGACTGGCCAGCCCCTTTTCCGGGATAATGCTGCCGCCGGTTTCCTCCGACTTGAATGACCGGTACTGGTTTCCGTAATGATCGGTTAAGGAATATTGCACATACGAGCTGTAGGTGTACGTTTGCAGCGTTTGGAATCTTACCTCGAGGAGGGCGGATCTTTCCGATCGTTCGTATCGATCCGGATTTTGCAAAATCGAGATGACGCTCGGGTCTTTCTCCAAGGTCAGCATAGACATAACGATTTTGGATTTCATCTCTTCCAGCGATTGCGCGACCTGCTCCAGCTGGTTATGGTTCACTTCGCTGATCCGGTATTCGATAATCGTTTTAATCCTGCTGTACTGGTACATTTGGATAGCCGCAATCGGAATCAGCACGAACAGAATAAAGGCGAAAAAGAAACGGTATTTTAACTTGGCGGGGGTTATCCGATTCATGAGCTGCTTGGCAAGCTTCATAGTTTCACCCGATTTTATTAAAATTGGACTGCAGCTTCGTTATAACCGACTTCGCGGACGGCCGCTTCTCCATCTGCGGAAAAGCCGCTTCCCTATAGGGAAGCGGCTCCTCTCATGGAATGGCCCCAAATAGGCGCATCGATATCCAGGGTCTGGTCTCCGATCCGTTTCACGGTTGGCCAAGCTCAAGATTTCCCGTCACTCTCCCTTGAGCGGTCTCACCTTTTCATTGTATTACACCTTCCTGTCCGTTCAAGAGTCACATCGGTTTGATCTTCGTAGAACAAAATTATGAAATTCCGGCGGAAAGAAAGGGGCGGTCCCGATCGTTAACGACCGGCTTTTCGCATTTTTTTCCATTGACACAAACATACCTAAAAAATGGGAAAGTTAAAAGGGCATTTTAAGAAAAGGAATCGGCGCGGGTCTGGACGATCCGTGGTTGAGCGGAACAAAAAAAGCCCGGGCGCATGCCCGAGCGATAGGGGTTTCCGTATTGCTTCAGGATAACGGAACGAGCTTCAAGGCGTTGCCCGAGTATAGTTTGGCAAGAACATCGTCCGGCAGACGAAGCGATCCCAGCACTTCCTGGTGAACGTTATCGAAATAGTCGCGGCCGTACAAGATGCGGTCCTGGAATTCGAGTATGAACTCTCTCGCGAATTCCGGGTCGCGGCTGAACGCTCTCGCTCCCGAGCCTGCGGATATATCGCAGTACAGGTTCCGGTATTTGCGCAGCATTTCGCCAACCTTGCCGCCTGGCCGGACTTTTCCTGTCGGATAGGCGACTTTGTCGTACTGGTCGTCTCCGGATAGATGTGCCCAGAAACCGGGAGCATGACCGAGGAAATACGTGTCCGGACAAGCTTTGACAGCACGCTCGAAGGCTTCGATGCCGCCGCCGTACCACCAGTTCGGACGGGGATACGCCGACCCTGTAGCGAACTCGTAGTCGATATGTACCGTAACCGGCAGCCCTTTCTCCCCGCAGAAACGGAATAGCCGGATCGCATCCGGATTGTCGTACATCATGCGCAGCTTGATCTCGCCATACACGCGGACGCCGTACAGCCGGATCGCATGATCGAGCTTGTCGATCGCATCGGGACGGCGCGGATCGGGCGCGTAGCCTAAAATGAATTTGTCCGGATACCGCTCCGCATACCGGACGCAGCGGCGGAACGAGATCGGGCCGTCCGGCAGCGATGCGTCGGGGACGATTTTTTTGTACGACGGGTTGTATTCGTCATCCGGGCATTCCCAGCTAAGCAGCCACGTTTTGTCGATATTGTATTGCTTCATGTTGTCCAAATACCGTTCGATATTGTACCCATACCAGTCCGGATGATTATGGCAGTCGATAATCATGGATCGTAACCTCGCTTTATCGGTGTTGGTGTTCCTTACCCACAAGATGCGGTACCGTGAGAGAAGCGCGCTGACGCTTTTGACCGCTCGCTTCCCCTTATTTGGCTGGCCTACTTTTGCTGTGCTTCGATAAATTTGTTTACTTCTTCCTCGGCGGAACGCAATGCGGAATTGATGTCCGTTTGGCCCAAAGCCACGTTATGGATATGCTTCGGTATGATCGTTGCGGATGCCTGATGCGTGTACAGATCATAGGCGGCCGCCGGAGCGTATTTTGCCGGGCTCATGGCCCTTACGTTTTTGCCTCGGAACAAATCGGAGTCTTGGCCGAACGCCGCCTTGATCTGGCTGTTTTTCAGAGGCGTGGTCCAGCCTTTCTTGGAAAGCTCCAGCTGGAACGAATCCGATGTAAAGAAATCCATCGTCAGCACGGCTAGCTCCTTATGCTTGCTTATACGGGACAAGTACATATAATCCGGATAAGGCTGTACGCTGACGTCCCCTCGTTCGGGCAATATCGGGATCGGCGCCAAATCCCACTCCAGACCCTTATACCGTTCCGGCGTATTGTAAGCGGAGCCGAGCCCCATCCACATCGCCAAAGTCCGGTCTTCGAAAAACAGTTTATCCCCGTACGGAGTAAGTCCTTTCGTGTCCGAAAGCTCATATTGCCGAAGGAATATCCCGGATACGGTCTTGCCCAGATCGCTGTTGAACTGTACTTTGTGTGTGGTCGGATGGACAAATTCCAGCGAATGCGGATTTCTTCTGAAGAAGGTAGGATGGATCCGCACACCGTAATAGAAGGTGTCTCCGTCCATACGAGTCAGCTTTTGGGCGACTGTAAACATTTCATCCCAAGTCCACCGGTCATGGGGCGGATAAGGAACGCCCATTTTATCGAAGATCGACTTGTTGTACAGCACTTGTGTCGGACTGTCCTGCAGAGGAAGACCTATCAGCTTCCCTCCGCCCAAGCTTCTGTTCAGATCGAGAAATTCCGGGACGAATCGATTCAAATCCACCTGCGCCTGTTTGAGATACGGCTCGATATCCTCGGATAAGCCGTAAGGCTGCACTAATGAGAGGTAGCTATAATTGGCCGCAAGAATGACGTCCATCGGCTGCTTCGTCGCGATAAGTCCTTCCATCTCTTTGGCATTCATTGCCGTAAGCTTCACGGTTTTGGGGACGATGTTGGGGAATTTTTTCTTGAGCGGTTCACCGAAGTCCCTCATAAACGCCTCTTCATCCCACCAGTAGTTGCTCGTACTCAGAAAATACAGCTCTGTCGGCTCCGTAGGAATTGGCCGCTGCTTCTCCGGCGTCGCCTCCGGTCCTTCATTCGGCTTGCCGCCCTGACATCCACCCAGCAGTGCCATACCGATCGCGGCAGCGGTACAACCGAACACAAGCGGCTTCCCGACTCTTTTGTCCATTGTGTTGCCCCCCTTTATATATCACGTAAAGATTCGTTCGAGCGGAAAAGTTCCAGTTCAACTAAAACAGATTAAACAATTTTTAAAGACAATATTGCGTTTGTTACCGTAATCTCAGAGTCGGTCAGGTTTTGATGATAAACCCTGACACTTCCGGTAGATATTACTTCCGCCCAAACTCTTGAGCTTACCCCAAGCGGCGGTGAAACAGCTGCATGCACAGGCGCACCGAGATAAGCGTGATCCATTGTCGTGTCCGTTGCGGCTATAGAATTCGCAGGAATTGTCTTGGTATACGATATTGATCTTCTAGCATAACCGTTTACGTCTCTAAACGCAGGGGATTGCATATAACCGACTGGAACGGTAACCGAACCGGCGGCAATGCTGGCAGAAGCATGTGAAACGATTAGCTTTTTAGAGTAGCTCCCATTCTCAAATACGCGCCCAACAACCGCAAATGTATTCGTAGATCCTTGAGTTAGCGAGAGATGACTACCGACACCAACACGCGAAATCACAGATGACGTTGACGTATCTATCACGTTAGTGTCTGCAGCAGTTAGCGTTGCTTGACTGGCAATCGTATAGCGGCTCGTGTGTGTTCTGCCTGCTGCTGTTATGTATCCATCTGACGCAAAAGTACCGTTAGCATCATATAATGCTCGAAATACGTCATGAAGTGCAAACGTGCCGCCCGTCACATTGGAAAGGTACGATGTATTGATCCACTCTGTGTTAAGGGCGTTAATTCGCGGCTCGTAGTCGGCATACTGCGGCATCATGGGCACACCGCCTGCGTAAGCTCCAATGTGCTCGATTTCGACTTGTGAATGTGCGGGGATCGAAATGGTTACGTTGCCTTCTCTTGCATGTTCCGATATAACTTCACAAGCCGCCATTTTCCAGCCGTTACCGTAATCGTACATCGACTCGCCCAACGATATGCGATCGTTAGAAGAGTTAACCCATACGTTTGATTTCAATTTGGCATAATCGAAAGAACCTGCTATGGTTCTGTATAGCATACAGACTTTTGCTTGTACCGTTTGCGTATTGATCGGAAGAATGATATCGATCTGGGAATCCGTCGGATTGATGAAGCGAATCCCGTACTTGGTTGTAAATCCCGTATGCACAGATTCGAACCGTTTCACATCATAGATTAAATCATTGCTTGCTGTGTAAGCTCCGTACATACCAAACTTAAAATCATACTGGGGGCAAAATGTAAAGAAGTTCGTGATAAGACTTGCACCCGCGCCAAATTCAAACCCCGTATGATTTAAATACTCGTTATGTTGCCTGCCGTTTTCAAAATGTCTGCTCGGTGTGCGAATGCCGGTAGCGGGGTCGTAAGTGCTGTAAGTATCCGCAATAAATCTTACGCAAGTATCTTGAGGTCTTTTAAACAAGTGACTTGCGTCAAACTTGAATCCGTCAAAACGTTTTTGCATTTCCAATTCAAATAACGTATTAAACCATTCCGAGTAACCGCCGCCATAATACGAACCGTGACAAGCATCATAAATCAAAGCTTTTGACGACCCTTGATCCGATGCCGGGGCAATATTAAAACCATTGAAGCTGCAGCCGGCACCTGTGTTGATCAATAGGTAGTCGAATTTATTGGCATATCGTTTATCTACTACTGTGCCGCCTCCTATAGTTAAGTTTGTTGCTTGTAACGCATTGGATGTGTTGTAAAATCCCTGTATGCATTCATGAATGGCTACACCATCCACAACGTTCTCGTAGAAATTTCCGATGCGTTTTCCATTTGTCCAAGCTGACGTATCCAGCCCGTAAAGCGAAATACCGTTATGAAACCGTTCAATAAGCAAATTCTCCAGTCGCCACTTGTACGCATTCGCGCCATCGATACATTTTCGTGCATGAACGGTCGATGTTCGCGTTACATTTCCAAGAAGCACCAAATTTGAAATTGCAACCATGGAAATAGTTTGCGTATTCCAACCTGTACTCAACTGATAAGCCGCTGCCATTTCGTCGCGCGGCGTACTAAACATATCGATAGCTGTCGGCGGGTCAAAGAATAGCGTCGAATTATTCCCCTCAATCTTCGTATTCGTTCTAATCGGCAGCGTGTCTGTGATGTAATAAGAGCCGTGCGGTATTTCAAACGTATACTTGCTGTAAACTTGTGATGAAATTGCTTTGCTGATATTGGTATGGATGACATACTTGTTCATATTCAGCATGTCTTTAAATGCTTGAGTATCATCATGCCCGGATGCGTAATCAAGCACCTCCGGAATCGTGAATACCAAATCGCCATACGCTCCAAACATGAACGGATTTAACACATTGTTTTGCAATTGACGTACCCATCCGTTTAATACGACACCGCGATCGTTTACGGATGCTTTTGTCGAGTCATAAACAAAGTGTCCGCCACCTTTGTTTAAACCGGCGTGATACGATTTTACAAATACTCGGCTGCCGTTTTGCGGATTTGCAATCGAAAGCAGATCAGCCACGCTCTCTAAACCATGATCCTCCGTCAAAAAATCGGGCTGCCCCTTGCGGCCGTATACTTCCCCGCTCACCGGTCCCCCGGCCGCGAACGACGTGCCTACCGTCCCTCCGATCACGCTGCCCGCGGCCAAGGCCGCCCCGGCTATGCCGAGCGACGACAGCATCGCCCTTCTCGTGAGCAAGGTCGGCTTGCCGCCGGCATCCAAACCTTTATTTTCTTGCATTTCATCCATTTCCCGCCGTTCCATCCAGTATGCCGCCTCCCGCTTCAATTGGATTTTGCATGCAGTTTCGATCCCCGAACCGGAGCGCACCGCGATCCCTTCGGGCATGCTTGCTTTCGCTTTCCGTTCCAACCTTTTCCGCCGGCCTTCAGCTCCGCGGCTACTTGTTTTTATCCGCCTCGATCGCCTTCTTGACCGCTTCCTCGGCATTCCGCAGCGCCGTATTGACGTCCTTGCCCTCGTACAAAATGCCGCGCAAGGCGTTCGTCAGCTGCGCCGTCGCCGCCGAGTAATATTTGCTCTGGGGCGACGGCTTCGCCATATTTTTCAGCGGGATCGCGGCGACATTGCGCCCTTTGTACAGCGGGGCGTCCTGGCCGAACACTTTCGGAATGTTCGGGCTGCTCAGCGCCGGGATGAACGTCGCCGCCTTCGCCTTCTCCGTCAGAAACGTCTCGGTGGACAAAAAGTCCATCACCTGGTACGCGTCGTCCTTGTATTTGCTGCCGACGTTCAGGAACATGAAGACCGGATAAGGCTGCGGCCCGAAGCCGTTCATCGTCGGGTACGAGACGATATCCCAATTGAGCGGGGCCAGGTCTTTCTCGACGTGCAGACCGGCCACCGGCGTCCACATCGCCGACACTTGATCCTGGAAAAACATTTTGACCAAGCTGTCCATCTTTGCCTTATCCGGATTGAAGCCGGGAATTTGGTAAAAGCGGGCGATGTTGTCCATGAGGCTTTTGACGCTGTCGTTCGTCAGCGACACCTGCAGCGTTTGCGGATCGACGAAGTTGAGCGACATTTGGTTGCGCAAAAAGTAATGGTTCGGCGAAATCGTGAAGCCGTAATATTGGACGTCGCCTTCCTTGCGCGTCAGCTTGACCGACAAGCTGTACAGCTCGTCCCAGGTGATGCCGTCCTTCGGGTAGGCGACGCCGAACTTGTCGAACAAGTTTTTGTTGTAGTAAATGACGGAAGCTGCGGTGTCGAACGGCAGCGCGTACAGCTTGCCGCCGCTCATTTGCCGGATCATCTCGAGCGTCTGCGGCTCGAAGCGGCTTAGATCGGTCTTGTATTTTTTGACGAGCGGTTCGATATCGTACTGCGTGTTGTTCAGAAAGACGCTGTTGTAGGCGAGGCCGACCGAGCCGAAAATGACGTCGATCGGCTGGCCCGACGCGATCTGCTTGTCGAGCGCCCCGCTCGTGGTAGGGATCAACACCGGAGTAATGTGCGGGAATTTCTCCTTGATCGCCTTGCCGAACTTTTCTTCGAAGTAGCCTTCGGCGTCGAAGTTGGCGCCGACGTTGTAAAAGTAAAGCGTGATCGGCTCTTTTTTCTCGGGCTGGGCCGGAGCCTCCCCCGCCCCTTTGCCGACATCCGGCGTGCCCGCCCCGGAACAGGCGGCGAGTACGAGCAGCAGTCCCGCCGCTCCGATCGTAATGGATGGCTTCAACATGAATGACCCCCTCTTTGTTATTTGGTTTAAACGCACTTCAAGTTCGGTAATCGCATCTGTACCGGTTTGCGAAATGTATGCGATTACAGTCATAATTACCGAATCCCAGTAAAGGGCGTTTGCCTTCATCATAAGCCGGATTTGCGCCCTGGACCATGCGCAAAGCGTCCGTTTTTTTTAGCATTTGTGCCACTACCGTTAGGGATGTTCCAAATATGATAATATGAAAAAAAGGAAACAAGCACGGCCTGCAGCACCGACCGAAGGGACTGTCTCCAGTAGAACGGAGGAAGCGAATGGATATCGAGGTGATCTTTCCGAGTATGACCAGCACGCTGCAAATCAGGGGATGCGGATTTTTCGTCAAGCCGCCGGGTTGGTCGTATCCGCCGCATCATCATCATTTGTTTGAAATATTGCACTGCTTCAGCGGCGAAGTTGTGCAGTTGGTGGGAGCAAGCGAACGGACGATGCGCGCGGGAGACTGGATGCTGCTGAAAGCCGGGGTGCGCCATCGGCTGGAGAACCTCGCCGCCGAGCCGTATTCGTTTTTGAACATCCACTTTGATGTGGACGATCCTGGCTTGCGCAGGCGGCTCATCGCCGCCGACTGCTTTCTGCTGAAAGGCGCCGATGCGGCTGCGGGCGGACTGGCGGAAATCGTTGCGCGCATTGAGCGGCTGATGTCGCTGAGCCTGACGGACGACCCCTCCTCCGGTCCGTCCGCCAAGCTCGTGACTCTGGATATCGATCCGCTGCGCAAGCTTGAACTGCAAGCCGCGATTTTACAGATCGTCGCTTCGTTGACTGCGCAATTCGCCGCTTCTCAAGCGCCCGCCAGGAAAGCCCGGCCTTCCGTCGCTTCCTTTCTGGAAATCGAAACGGCGCATGCGATCGAAGAACGGCTTCGGCGGATGGTAACGGCCGATTCCGACGAATCCGTCGCCCGGATCGCCCGAGACTTGCACTTAAGCCGCAGCCAATGCTCGAAGCTGTTCACCAAAGTATACGGCGTCTCGCCGCGCCGCTACGTCAGCGAGCTGGTCCTTAAACGGGCAAAACGGCTGCTGGTGACAACCAACCGTCCGATCGAGGACATTGCCCTGGAGCTCGGCTTCCAATCGCTCAGCCACTTTTCCAGCCAGTTCCGTCGATGGACCGGCGTATCGCCCATGCAGTACCGGCCGAAGTATGAGTGAGCGCCTTCTCTCAGGCCCGCTGCCGTATGCAACGTTTGCCGGTCAGGTCCGACGAGAATCTTGATGGCAGCGTCGGATGTGCTCAACAACGGGCTGGTCGAGAGGTTCGCGCTGGATCTGGAGGTTTCCGGCGAGAGGCTTGTCGTGGCCGGGGATGAGAAACTGCTGCTGCGCGCCGCGGCCGTCACCCCGGCAGCTCGCAGCCGGTCTTCAGCTGCGCGTTGACAAACCGGTCCAACCGCTCCAACGCCTCCGTCAGACGGCTCTCCGACACGGCGTAGGAGCAGCGGACATGCCCTTCGCCTCCGGAGCCGAAGACGTGGCCGGGTACGGCGGCGACCCCGCCCTCCTGCAGCAGCCGATGCGCGAACCGTTCGGCGCTCAGCCCCGTATGCGCGACGGAAGGAAACGCATAGAAAGCTCCATCCGGTTCGCGGCACGGCAGTCCGATTTCCCGCAATCCTTGCACGACGAGATGTCTGCGCCGGGCGAACGCCGACTTCATCTCCTCCATCGCCTCCATGCCGTGACGAAGCGACTCGATTGCGGCAATTTGGCCAAGGACGGGCGCGCACATCGCCGTATATTGATGAATTTTGAGCATTCCGGAAATCAGTTCCCGGTCGCCGCAAGCATAGCCGATGCGCCAGCCTGTCATGGCGAACGCTTTGGAGAAGCTGTTGATGACGATCGTCCGTTCCTTCATCCCCGGCAGCGAAGCCGGGCTGACATGCCGCCGGCCGTACGTCAGCTCGGCGTACACTTCGTCGGAGACGACAATCAGATCGTGGGCGACCGCCAATTCGGCTATCGGCCGCCAGTCGTTCTCGGTCATGATCGCCCCGGTCGGGTTGCACGGGTAATTGACCATCAGCACTTTGGAGCGGGGAGACAGTTTTTTCCGCAGCGCTTCGGCCGTCAGCTTGAAGTTTTGCTCGGCCGTCGTCTCCACTTCCGTTACGCGGCCTCCGTGAAGATACGCGATGGGCGCATAGGCGATATAGCTCGGAGCCGGAATGAGCACTTCGTCGCCGGGGTCGATGGAGGCGCGCAGCGCCAGATCGACCGCCTCGCTGCTGCCGACGGTTACCAGAATTTCCTGGGACGGCTCGTAACCCAGCCCGAAACGCTCCCATTGATAGCGCGCGATCTCCTCCCGCAGTTCGGGCAGACCGGCGTTGGACGTATAGCGGGTTTGGCCTTCGCGAAGCGCCTGAACGCATGACTCCCGTATAGGTTCCGGCGTGACAAAATCCGGCTCCCCCACGCCAAGCGAAATAACGTCGCGACTGCCTGCCGCAATATCGAAAAAAGCCCGAATGCCCGAGGGAGGAATTTCCCTCACCCGTTTAGACAAATAGTTCCTCATCCGCACACCTCAGTTCGTCAATTGTTTGGCGGTTTCGCCGATAATCCGGATCCCTTTGCCGATCTCCTCGTCATTCACCCGCGAGAAGCCGATCCGCATCGTATGCCGACCCTCGCCTTCCCCGGTGTAAAACATTTCTCCCGGGGTAAAAATAACGCCCTGACGCGAACAAGCGGCCAGCAGTTCCCGCGTATCGAAGCCCTCTTCAAAAGCGACGAACAAATGCAAGCCTCCGTCGCCCGTCATCCGCACGTACGGCACGTGCGCCTCGATGCATTGTTTCGTCCATTCATACTTCCGCTTGTATTCCGCGCGGGCTTTCTTCAAATATTTCTCCAAGTTGCCGTTATGCAAATATTGATACAACAGCGACTGATCCAACGTTGACGTATGGATCGTCCGCGCCCGCTTGATGCTCTCCAAATAGTCGATCAACTCCCGGTCCGCCAACACCCAGCCGACCCGCAAGCCGGGAAACAGCACTTTTGAAAAGCTGCCCAGATAAATAACGCCGTTGCCGTCCCCCGCCGTCGCCATGAGCGGCGCCACATGGGACCCCGAATAGCGCAGCTCTTCGTTGAAGCCGTCCTCGATGATGGGAATTCGCCGTTCGGCCATCCGTTTCATCAGCGCCAGTCGCTTCTCCGGCGACGTTACGATGCCGGTCGGGTTATGGTACGACGGTACGAAATAAGCGCAATCGTACGTCCGCTCCGCCAGCGCGCGATCCAGTTCGTGCAGGTCGATACCGTCGCGCTCCATCGGAATGCCTTTGACCTCGAACCCGTGCAGCTTCAGCAGCTTGAGCGCCGTGTTATGCGTCGGATTCTCGCACAGCACCGCGCCGTCCGGGCGGCGCAACGCCGACAGCACCATATCGAGCCCTTCGGTAAAGCCGTTCGTAATAAGCATGTCTTTGCCTTTTATATTGACGCCTTTATGGTCCATGTAGCGCAGCAAATAATCGATCAACGGCTTATAGCCTTTCGCGTAACCGTAATTCAGCAGCACGTTGCCTTCAATCGCCATCCGGTCGAGGAAAGCCCGCCGGACGTTGTCGAGATCGAACAGCTTCTCGTCGGGCGCGATGCTGGTAAACGAGATCGTCCCCCGCTCCGCAAGGATGCCGCGTTTCATCCGGTCAAGCTTGACGGCCGACTTTGCATGCCCGTTCGTGCGCGCGTGCCAATCCGGCTGCCAGGAAGGAGCCGTTGTACTGCCGCCGCCGGAAATCGCAGCGACGTAGCTGCCTTTGCCCCGAACCGTATAAGATAACCCGTCGTCTTCCAGCCCTTCGTAGGCGGCAATGATGGCGTTGCGGCTCACGTTCAGCAGCAGGCTGAGCTCGCGCGTGGACGGAAGCTTCTGATCCGCCTGCAGCGCGCCTTTAATAATCAACCGTTTCATATGGTCCTTCACCTGAACGGCTACCGGACGGTCATCCGTAAGCTTGAAATCGTGAAACATCCCATCGCCCCCACACTCATTGTGGCACAGTCGGACGAACAACAAAAGAACCACATCACGGGATTTTTCATCCCTTCGTGGTTCTGCCAGGCACCTATGGAGCCCGCCGGACCGGCTGTAAAGCCCGCACCGCTTGTTGACCCGGCGGCGGCACTATTACGGCTGCGCGGGTTATCGTCTTCGGCTGCATACGGCGAAAAAGCGCCCCTCTCAAGGGCGCTTTTATTCCGGACAAATGGGCTGCTCCCACACATCGGCAAGGGGAATTTTTCCTACAATCTTTTCGCTTGCTTACGGCTCGAAGGCGGACTCGACATATTCTACACCAAATCGCCAAGGGTGTCTTGTGTCCGTTCGAACCTGGTAGGTTTGCGCCTCCATGTCGCCTTCCCTAGTAAACGATATCGTATCCGGCCGAGAAAGCTGTAAGATGTAACGTCCTGCGGGAAGAGGCTGTCGGTCGCCATCGCTTTGTTTCCATGGAACCGTTAACGAGTAGCCCGTTTTCGTCTCGATCGTCCCGCGAATTACGGGCAATTTGTAGCTGTAAACCAGGTCTAGCTGCTCATTTTGCTCATTCGACCGATAAACGTTGAATTCCATCTCGATCGGTTCCACGGTTAACGTTTTTTGGGAAGTGTTGTACAGCGATACGGTAAAAGGATGAAAGTCGCCGATCGATAACTTGCCCGAAAACCCGGAGGGGGGGCCGAAAGTGAGACTGATCGGATCGCCGTACATCGTTCGGATATAATCATCGTAACGGATTTCCCGAAACAGCTCCTCGATAACGACACGGTAGCCCGCCGTCTTCTCGATTACGGATAGATCGGTCTCAAAGCTGCGGATATCCCCGGGCTCGGGCGGAGCCGTATCCTGATCGGCAATAAAAACAAAGCGTGATGTGCCGACTGTTTTCCCGTCCTGTCCGATCGCCAAAAGCCGTATCGACTTGCCGGCGATGTCTTTATGGATTTGAACGACGCCGCTCTTGATGCGCACGTTTCCATGGATGGCCGACTTCTCCTCTTGCAGATCCGATACGGTCACGTATCCGTCTTCGTCCTGTTCGATAAGCGGCTTCTCGGCCGATTCGATCGGATACCGGGCCAATACCCACTTCTCTCCGAGCCATGTGTTGATTTTCATCCATGGACCCAGCACGGCAACGACGTCAACCGTTTGCGGGCCTATATAGGCGCCGGTCGGATACCCGGCCAACGGATATTGGTATAAATCCAAATCGTAGTGAGTTGTGATCTTTGTCGAGACCGCCGTTTCTTCGCCGGGATAAGCAACCTTGGGCCGGATCCACTTATCCCCGAGCCAGGTGCCGATACGAACCCAGGGATGGTCCTTCATGATCCATCCCGGCTCCATCCCGGTGACAAATACCGTTTGCGGCGATATCGTTGCTACGGGTCCGGACCTTTCATCAGCCTTGTCGTATAGGTCGGTGTCTTCGAATAAGGTCAGCGCTTTAGGTGCCGAATCGTACGAGTTGGCCGAAGCCGGGTGAACGTAAATAACGAAAAACAGGATAAAGGTCAGAAGCGACAAACAAACCTGTTTGATCAAATCCTTCTCTACTCCTCTACATTTATTTACAGTGATAGACGCCGATTCCCATAATTTAGTTGCGCCGCATCGCAATTAGCAACTTTTCCCAACCGCTCACGTTTAATTCAAAGAGAGGGGATGACAAAACGATGAGGAAAACATGGATCGGATATATGGTCGTTCTTTCATTTTGCTTTAGCTTGTTAGCGCCTGCCGGGCACAGTCGAGCCGCAGATGCGAGCGTAAAGGTTACGCTGCCGGATTTTACCGTGAAGCTGAACGGCCACTCGGTCGATAACCGGTACCGCGATTACCCGCTTCTGGTTTACCGGGATATCACCTATTTTCCGATGACGTGGTACGACAGCAGATTGCTCGGTTTGGAGGCGACTTGGTCGCCGGACGACGGTTTGTCTATCAACCAACATTCTGTAACCTCCTCGTATGTCCCATACAAAACCGAGCGTCGCAATGCATCCGCCTACGCGGCGAAAATTCTCGGATCGGCCGTCACGATCAACGGCAGAACGATCGACAATACAAACGAAGAGTACCCGTTGTTAAACTTCCGGGACGTCACGTATTTCCCATTGACATGGCGGTTTGCGCACGACGCGTTCGGATGGGATTACGAATGGAGCGATACTGACGGTCTTCGCATCACGTCCCGTAATCCACGGCTGCAAACGGTCGACCTTCCAGCATATGCCGGGGAGAACGACATCGCCCTTTTTAACGGGTACTATTACTTCGTCGAAACGATAGACACGACGAACCATGTTTATCGAGCTCCCGTGCAGCAGCCGTCCGACAAGGAAGAGATTTATTCCTACAACGTCAAAACCCCATACGGACTACAAAACCGGCTGTCTTTTCAAATCCGCGACAACTCGCTGTGGTTTACCTATTACTTGGGGGGAGCCACTATGGGGCGCGACGGGTTTGTGAAAATCGGCGGCGACGGCAAGGCGGAGCTATTCCATCAAGGGAAGCTGGACTTCCGTGAAACCCCTTACGGCACGTTGATCATCCATTTCGGTGTTCCCCCTAGAAGCGGCAACCTTTATTTGTCGCCACCGGGGCAGGAGGGGACAACCCGCAAAGCTGTTGGCGATCCGGACCTGATGTATGGCTGGCATGCCGCATACGGCAACGGTTTCGGGGCGGGCCGCGACGATTCCTCTATTGCCGTCATCGGGGATGATGTTTATGTATTGGCCTCGCGAGGCCAAACCGATCCGAATAAAATCTACAAAATCAACCTGAAGACGGGTGAAACCGGCATGATCGTGAATGCCGAAGTAAGCCGGTTTCGAATCATCGACAACGCGCTTTATTATGTCAAAGATGCCGACAACGCACTGTACGCATCCGATCTGGACGGAAAGGGCGAAACGAAACGGTCCGACCATGCCGTGTCATGGTTTGACGGCATCGACGGACACGTATTTTATACAACCAAGAAGGAGACGGACCGATTCGAGCTGTACCGGGCCGATCCGAACGGGGAAGATCCGCTCGTCTGGAAAGCGCCGGTCGTCGGCGTTCAAGTGTCGAACAATCGGCTCGTATGCCGGCTTGGCGAAAACGATGATTACGGCGCCGTACTGCTGGACGGTTCCGGCCGCCTGCTGCTGCAAGTGGCCGATCCGATCTCCCGCGTGCTTACGTCCGACGATGGGATTTTACTCCAATCTGCCCGAGACTCCTCGGTCGTACTCGTTCGTTGAACGAAATGCATGTCTCCGTTAAAGGGCTGCCGAATGGCAGCCCCGTGTTTTGATCGGGGAAATCAGAGCACATTTCCCCATTCGAACACAAAAGCCGCCGATCATCCGCCGGCAGCCTCGTCGTTATCCGTTAGCCCTCCATGCCCTGCCGGTTACCACAGATAATGAAAATTGGGGCTTTGCGTTCTATACTGATCCAGATGGCCGACTGGATCAAACGTCAACGTTGCACCCACGTCGCGATGGAAAGCACCGGCGTCTACTGGAAAGGACGACCTTGAGCGTGCGTTACGGGGCCTGATCGGTTCGCATCAGAAGCTCATGCTTGAGGCACAGTTGAAGCATAGTGACTTCCTCGACGAACAAATCGCCAAACTGGACGAAGAAGTAAAGGACCGTATGCTCCCTTTTGAGAAAGACCTGGAGCGCTTGGATACGATTCCCGGTATCGGCCGACGAAATGCAGAGCAAATCTTGGCGGAAATCGGTACCGACGCGAAGAATCAATTCCATCTGCTGCCCATTTGTGTTCGTGGGCGGGGATGTCTCCAGGTAACCACGAAAGCGCCGGAAAACGAAAGTCCGGACAAACACCAGTATCGTCGGATTGCCGCTCGGAGAGGAGCCAATCGCGCGGCGGTTGCCGTCGGTCATACCATTCTCACGATCATTTATCATCTTTTAACTCGGGAACAAGACGATATTGAACTGGGAGCCGATTTTTACGACCAACGTCGAAAAGATTTTGTCATCAAACAGTCGATCAAACGATTAGAGTCTCTAGGGATCAAGAATAAATATGCGGTGAAATACTTCACCGTCGAAGTAATCGACGGCCTAGCTGGTGATTTTTCTTGATAATTCTTTCCAGCAAACCAACAGCTATCTTGTTCATCATCCGGTGTAAAAGTGTAATTACATGCTGTGGGGCAAGTTGCAAGTCAGCCACTCCTGAGATGGGGGCTATTAATTTGCATCCAAGATTTTTTTCATACCATTCTACTGACATTACCCCCGTAATATGGATTAATTGTCCTGGCAGCCGATCGACTCGCCGACTGCTTTTTTTTATGGCTGCCATACTTCCCACATATTCCCGTCAGGATCATAAAACTGAAGGTTTGGTCCACATGTTATCCGAATGTCCCCTTCGATGTTCACTCCGTTTTCCTTAAAACGGTTGAAAAGGTCTTGGATGCGTGGAGTTATGAAACACCCAACTGCTTTGCGTTTACCATCATTGCCGGTAAAGCCTAACCGGCCACCTTCCGGCCTTGATTCGAGAAGGAATATGGCAGGAACCGGCCCTGTTGGACCGTGAGGCTTGCCATTACGATCAGGAAATCTCAGGATCGCACCAGTCATATCAGGTTCCAACTTATCGCCTGCTCTGAGTTTGCAACCTAAATTTGCTTCATACCACTGAACAGCCTTGTAGACATCACTGACCGGGACATATATACAAGTCATGCCTATAATGTCCTCTATGTTTTCCTTTGACTTTGTTTCTTCGTGAATCTGCATTTCCCATTTCTCCCTTCTCGTTTCAATTCGTGCAATAGAAGCAGTCACCCAATTTTTGTGACTTACAGTTATTTTGATGCCACAGAATGTCGCAAACCTGACTAGTTTCGTGTTGTTTTTCTAGGGGTATGCGTTATGAGTTATTTTCAGGCTAGGTTAATTCCAGGAGTATATGTTTTGCATAAGAATCCCAGTCTGCTTCTTCCGTGTTTATTTCTAAAGTGGGAATTAGCGATTGTTTAGCACACATACGAAGCTTCTCCTGATCGTCTAAAAACTTCTGACATGCCTCTGTTACCGTTGGGTGGTTTTCCATCACATACGATTTCCAAGCTTCGCCCCGGCTTTCAATAAATCTAGGCTCTACAGCTTCTTGGGATAAGGTTAGGAGTACACATGGTGCATTCAGCCTCGATAGACGTTTTTCCAGCATTTCAATTTTTGCAGAATTTATAAAGGCCGCTCGATGATTTATACTGAACCTCTCCAACAAATAAAATATACCGTTTGATGGTTTCGTATGACCAAGTGACTCAAACCATTCGAATTGTTGTTCGAGATAATCAACATGACGATTTAAAAGCTGAATATGTTCATCCTTGTCCATGGTTCTCAAGACACCCTTGTATGAATGCAGAACTTGCGAGTAGCGTTCACTTATTGCAATTATCGTCTTTTCGCTATTGTGTATTTGGCTGTGTAATCTCTTTATTGCAGAAAATACCGATGTTTTTCCTGCGGTAGACAACCCTTCAATAATGACTCCTCGAATCATCCTTCACCTCTTCATCTTGTTTCCGTATCCACGCAACAAGAACGCCGGTAAACCGCGCGCATTAGCTTTTTTCACTTTCGGCTCTTTTTTATTCAAACTCCAAACGATTCGTTCCACCTTGGCACGGTTCTATACTGTCTGAAATAGCTGTGCAAAGCTTTATATCGGTTTATCGTTGGGCATGAACACAGTAGTCAAATTTCCGGTCCGATAATACGGATAATCCATCATCTTTTGAACCTTTTTCGCCACATCCGCATTCGTTAAAGATTCAACAAAATATAAACCTAAATCAATAGACGCTGAGACACCGCCTCCCGTTAAAGTATCTCCATCCCGTACAATACGGGCTTTAACAACCTCTGAGCAATAAGGAGTCAACAATTCATAAGCGGAGGGATTCGTTGTCGCCATTTTCCCATGTAAGAATCCTGCAGCTCCCAAAAGCAATGCACCTGTACAGACAGATACTTTGTACTGTACAGCGCTCCCACTTTTGATCCATGAAACAAATTCCGTATCATATCTCAGTTCTCTTGCGGGCATTCCACCGGGAATAAATAATAAGTCATATCCGGATAGGTCTGGGCAAACATGCTTTATTTTTATTGTCATACCCCGATCGTCTGTAATCTCTTCTTTGTTTGCACAAAGATCCCATGTTACTCCTTCTTTGACTTTTAAAATTTTTAACCAAGATACAGCATCGTAAAATCCAACAAAATCTAACGTTGTCATCTTGTCAAACAGAATGAAAGCTATCTTCAATCCCTAAGCACCTGACCTTTCATCAATTGAAATAAAAAAAGCATCTGATTTAAGATCAGATACTTGCCCAGGCGTACGGCTTATGAATATGTGCTTCCTCGTAGTTACCTACGTTACGCCAGTTACACATACTTGAATACAAATTAATAATATCAGTCAATTCCAAAAACTTCAATGCGATTTATAGTATTGTAACCGGTTTAAGTTCATAACTTAAATGTCGTATTTTCCAATTTTGACACTATTCTGCCCGTTCGTAGCGAGGCCGCCGATCGAGCCGACGGCAGCTTCGTCATGTTTATTGAGCTCTTGTACCCGTTTAGTTCAATGGTTTTCAACACTTTCAGTCCAAGGAACGATCGGACTTCGAATCTTTCCCAAAGACCTATCGCTATTTCGTATACCTCAACGATACAATGTGATGGATCCCGATTTTCTTTGCCCGGTTCATTGGTATTTGCCTGCGTTTGTATTCTTCAAAACCTAATTTATTATAGAGTTTCATGGCCGGAATATTGGTATCGGCGACTTCTTCAATCAAGTAAACCTTGTAAGGAGTATGCTCAAGGATATGACGAATCAATTGCGAAGCAACGCCTTGCCCCCTGAATGCGGAGGCCGTCCCTACAAATTCGATGGAGCCTACACCGGTTGACGGATGAGCAAAGGCGGTTTCAAATTCCTTTTTCAAAAAAATACCGGCCAAAGTGCCTTTATAAAAGCCTAAATGCTTGCGAAGTTCCGTTATATCCAGTTTAACCGAATGTGATGTTGCATCCGTGCAGGCAGCCATTCCGACCACTTGCCCCTTGTATAAAGCCACATAAAATTGATCCGGAACGAACATATGGGCGAACGCCGCAGCGATTTTTTTCGGATCCTTGGAGAAAAAACCAAGCCATTGTGCGAAACCCTCCGCGAATATTTCTGACATTCCTCGCCTCACATCAAATTCGGCTTGATCGGCTCTAACCAAGTTAAGCATGATGGGTCACTCCCTTTCTTTAAATAGAAACGCGGTGAGGATCGAGGGCGAGGGCATGGTAAAGCTGCTCTTTAGCAATACTTTCATCTCAGCCAAACCTTGAATCGATGCAAAAAAATAGACGGCCATCTCCCGCGCATCACCGGGGTGAAATTCCCCGAGCTGCTGACCCTTACGAATGAGCTGTGCCGTAGAATCAAGCAGCCTGGCATTTACCCGGAGGATCTCGTCATACGGTTCGGAGTCTGCGGCAGCTCCGGCTAATAGCGATTGATTGAGAAGGATCAGCAGATTGGCCAGTTCTTCCCCATCGATCAAGTCGGTGTACACTTCGTCGACGAACTGTGCGATTACCTTTTTGGGGGATTGATCGGATTCGAAGCGAGTACTATGGCGTTTCAATCCTTCAACCGCGTAGGCAACCAATTCGTGAAACAACTGATCCTTCGTTTTGTAATGACGATACAGCAGCCCAATACTAATGCCGGCCGCATCCGCGATATTTTGAACATTCGTCGAGCCGAAGCCTTGACGAACAAATAACCGCATCGCAGCGGAATGGATTTTTTCCCTGGTGGCATTGCGCATGGCTTCGAACTGTTCCTTGCTCCGCGGCAAACGATCTCCCCCTTTATTATGAATGAACTTTTACTCATTATAAAATAAGGAAAGCGGAATCGCAACACTCAATTCCGCTTGCGGATACGGCTCGTTAGCGTAAGAAACACGGTCCGCGAAAAACGTCCGGACGATTATTCGACGCGCAGACCGATACGCTTGATCATGGGAGAAGGAACGGAAAATAGGCTCCAACGGCTAACGAACCGAACGATCGTTATCGGAGCCGAATGCGGCGGTTTGAATTTTTAACGAACCCCGGTAACGTTATTACCGGCGAATCGGCTCGTTTTCTTCGATTTTGGGCTTGATAGCGATATCCGGATTCGTTAGCCTGAAAAAACGTTCGTTTTTCCTCCGATAAGCATCTTACGATTCGTTCGCCATCATCACCCCGATTCCGCCCGATTGCCGCGGATATCATGTACGAAAAGAAAAAGCCCGGGGAACCCCGGGCTTTTTTTCGTTACGAGCATTTGCTGTAGCCGCAATTGGTGCAGTTTTTGCAGCCTTCGCTGTTGACGAGCGAGGCGGTGCCGCACGACGGGCACAAGTCGGTCGAGACGGAGCCGGAATGGACATGAGGCTTCGCGTTCTCGGCTTCGGCCGTCGCCGTAATTTCCTTCGTCGCGGTGATGTACGGCTCGGACTCGTCGCCGCTGTGCATTTCGAGCGCCTTCGCGACGGCGTCGGCGATCGATTCGACGCGGTTCGCGCCGAAGCCGATGGCGCCGGAGCCGCCGATCCCTTTCAGATGCTTCACGAGCAGCTGCACTTTGTCGCCGTGGTCGCCGTAGCGCAGGAACAACGAGCAGACGCGCCCGAGCGCCTCGGACATGGCGAACACGTCGGAGCCGGCTTTGCCGACGTTCAGGAAAATTTCGCTCGGCGAGCCGTCCATGTCGTTGATCGTAATGTACGCCATGCCGAACGGCGTGTTGAATTTATATGTCGCGCCGCGCAGCGTTTGCGGGCGTTTTTTGTACTGCTTGTCGAACACTTGCTTCGTTTGCGCATCGATTCCGCCGGTCAGCGTATCGGACAGCTTCGTCAGCGCGGTTGCGTCTTCGGCCGCCGGCTTCTCCGCCGCCGCCTGTACAGGCTCCGCTTTCGCCTCTTCCTTCTTGTCTTCCTTCTTCTCGGTCGAAAGCACCTGAACGTCGCGGCTGCCGTCGCGGTAAATCGTCACGCCTTTGCAGCCGAGGTCGAACGCGAGCTCGTACAGCTTCTTCGTCTCTTCGACGGTGAAATCGGACGGGCAGTTCGCCGTCTTGGAAATCGAGCTGTCGACCCATGTTTGGATCGCCGCCTGCACGCGGATATGGTCTTCCGCCGACAGGCTCATCGCCGTGACGAAGTAGTCCGGCAGCTCCTCGTTCGGATGCTTGTCCTTATACTCCTGCGCGATCGGCACGTACTGCTTGTCGTAGCCGAGACGGCTTTGGCGGAAATATTCGAAGGCGAAGTACGGCTCGATGCCGGTCGACGTGCCGACCATCGTGCCGGTGCTGCCCGTCGGCGCCTGCGTAATGACGGTGACGTTGCGCATGCCTTTTTTGCGGATCGCGGTGCCGACTTCCGGGAACGTCTTCGTCATATGTTTCATGAAGCCGCTCTGCAGAAACTTGTCGGCGTCGAACTGCGTGAACGAGCCTTTCTCCCCGGCGATTTCCGCCGAAGACAAGTACGCTTCCTTTGCCATGAACCCGTACAGCTTATCCAGAAAGACGAGCGATTCCGGGCTGCCGTAGCGGATTTTCAGCTTGATCATCAGCTCGGCGAGACCCATCGTGCCGAGGCCGACGCGGCGCTCGCTCTTTTGGTTTTTCTCGTTTTCCTCGAAATGGTACGGCGTCTTGTCGATGACGTTGTCGAGGAACCGGACGGAGTAGCGGACCGTCTTGCCGAGATCGTCCCAGGCGACGTCCTGCTTCGCTTCGTCGTAAAACTTCGACAGGTTGATCGCGGACAGGTTGCATACGCCCCAGGCCGGCAGCCCCTGCTCCCCGCACGGATTCGTGCAGATGATCGGGTTGAAGTACCAGCTGTTGGACATCTGGTTGTAATATTCCATGAACACGACGCCCGGTTCGGCGGAACGCCATGCGGATTCGATGATCGTATGCCATACTTCGCGCGCCTTGACGGTCCGGTAATGCTTCACCGCTTTGCCGAGCGATTTCCATTTCTCGAGGTTGCCGTCCCAAATGTCGTTATACTCGCTGTCCGTCGTGTCCGGGAACACGAGCTCCCACTCCGCGTCTTCCTTGACCGCTTTCATGAACGCGTTGCTGACGCAAACCGACAGGTTGGCGTTCGTAATTTGACCCATCGTCGATTTGACGGTAATGAAGTCGAGCAAATCCGGGTGCCAGTCGTTGATCATGAGCATGAGCGCGCCGCGGCGGCTTCCGCCCTGCTCGATCAGTCCGGTCGTATAGCTGAACAGGCCGCCCCACGAAACGGCGCCGCTCGAAGAGCCGTTGACGCCTTTGACGACGGAACGCCGCGGACGGAGCGAAGACAGGTTGATGCCGACGCCGCCGCCGCGCGACATGATTTCGGTCATTTCCGACAAAGTGGCCATTATGCCCCCGCGGCTGTCGTGCGGCGAAGGAATGACGTAGCAGTTGAACAGCGTCAGCTCGTCGCTCGCGCCGGCTCCGGCCGCGATCCGTCCGCCCGGAACGAGACGCCAGTCGTCCAAAATGTACCGGAACTTCTCCTTCCATTCCTTCTGCTTCTCCGGCGCTTCGACGGACGCCATCGCCGTGGCGAGCCGGTCCCACAGCTGCTCCGGCGTTTTCTCCTTCGTCAGCGTCAGTTTATCTATGGTCGATTCGAACAGCTCGCCGCTGCGAAGCCGTATCGTCACTTGTTTGCCTTTGCGTTCGACGACTTCCCCGACTTCCTTGCTCGGAAATTTCGGATCGTCCTTCGTCAGGACGAGCACGACGTCGCCGACGGCGGTATTTTCCGTATCGGCATCCTTCATCGCATACCGATCGAGAAATATTTTTTCACTGAGTCCTTCGAGTCGTTTCACTTGAACCGTCTCCAATGATAGCCCTCCCGGATCTAATATTCAGGCGCAAACAGATCAGAGCGTCTAGAAACATAGTATGTAAAAACGCCCCCGATTTGCGGGCCTCCTCCACAATATATGGGTGAGGTCTCCATTATACAATACTATATGTTGTGCATCTATCGCGTGACGAACGGAATAGGGCGGAATAGAAGGACTAGCTTCGCAAAATCTGCGTTTTTCTCCGCGAATCTCCTTATTTCAGATCGACCCGGGCCGGAAATTGTCGACAAATTCCGATTATTTATCCGACCTCGGCGAAGGCGGGCCGACGCGAAAACGAGCCTCCGGACGGATGCGGAAACCGTTTTCATCGGCATCGGCATTTTGACATCGATACCGGCTATGTTACTATATTTCATAGCATGCCTAACATTTTCTGTACTATTCCGTACATCAGGGGGGAATCGCCTTGATATGGTTCGACGACCGTTTCGTCCCCGAATCGGAATCGAAAGTATCCTACTTGGACCGGGGGTACTGCTTCGGAGACGGAGTTTATGAAGTGTTCCGCGTCTATGCGGGACAAGTGTACGAAGGCGCCGCGCATTACGAACGGCTCGTTCGAAGCGCGCGGGAAATCAAGCTGCGGCTTCCCTATCCGCTTGAGGAAATCGAGCGGATCGTGCTGGAGCTGATCGAGCGGGAACGGCTGCGGGACGGCAGCGTCTATTTGCAAATTACGCGCGGCGTCGCCCCCCGGGCGCACAGCTTCCCGCCGGCGGATACGCAGCCGGTGCTGCTCGTCTACGCCAGCCCGGCGAAACGGCGCGTCGAGTCGATGCGCGGCGGCATCGCCGCGATTACCCGTCCCGACGAGCGCTGGCTTCGCTGCGACATCAAGTCGCTGAACCTGCTCGGCAGCGTGCTGGCGAAGCAGGAAGCGGAGGAAGCCGGCGCGGACGACGTCATTTTGCACCGGGACGGCATCGTCACCGAATGCAGCGCCTCGAACGTCATGATCGTCAAGGACGGAGTGCTGCTGACCCATCCGGCGAACCGCCTCATTTTGCACGGCGTGACGCGGGCGGTCGTGCTGCGGCTGGCGAGGGAGCTCGGCATTCCGGCCGAGGAACGGCCGTTTTCACTGGAGACGCTGCGGCGGGCGGACGAAGCGTTTTTGACCAGCACGATTATGGAAGTGATGCCGATCGTCGCAATCGACGGAGCGCGGGTCGGCGACGGCGCGCCGGGGCCGGTTACGCGCCGGCTGCAGCAGGCGTATGAGGCGACGATTCCCGCGTCGGCTTTATCGGGAGGCGGCGGGCAGTGACGAAGGCGGAGCTTGTCCGGTACTGTTTGTCCAAAAAGGGCGTACGGGAGGACTACCCGTTCGGCCCCGAGCCGCTCGTCCTGAAAGTCGGCTCGAAAATGTTCGCGCTGGTCGCGGACGATCCCGGGCGGCTCGTCGTTTCGCTCAAATGCGAGCCGGAACTCGCCTATTTGCTTCGCCAGCAATACGAGGCGGTGAAGCCGGGCTATCATCTGAACAAGCGGCACTGGAATTCGGTCGAGGTGGACGGAACGATTCCGGAGGACGAACTGTTCGGGATGATCGACGTTTCGTACGCGCTCGTCGCCCGCAAGCTGACGAGGGCGGAGAAGGAACGGCTCGGTCTGACGGCCGTTTGACGAAATGTGGAGGCTCGGGAAGCTCCTAACGCCGGTCCTGCTTGCGCGGACGATCGGGCGCTTCGGGCTCCGAGCCTCTTTTTCCCTTGTACGCAGCTTCCTCCTGCTCCCTCTCCCATCCCGCTATCCCGTTTCCCGGCTCCCCGTTAATGCAGCCCGAACAGCTTCATCGCGTTTTCCCTGGCGATTTTGCGAAAGACGGTTTCGCTGATTTTGTTCGCATCGCGCCACTCGATCAGCAGATCGACGAGCGGAACCGGCATGTCGACCGTGCATATGTCGGTGCCGAAAAACAGACGGTCTTGAAATTCCTCCAAAAATGCCGGGCCGTATACGGGGTCGCGCGCCAGCGCGTTATGCGCCGTATAATCGGAAAGATCGCCGTACAGGTTCGGATAGCGGCGGAACAAGATCGGCACGACGCCCTCCTCCTTGATCGGTCCGCTCGGCAGCCGCCCCACCTGCCCGCCTTTCAAATCGAAGACGATCGCCCGCTCCCCCGGCGTTTCGAGACGCCCGATTTCGGCCCAAAACACGGGCCCGTGCCCGAAAACGATCAAGTTCGGAAACCGCTGCAGCGTATGCTCCAGCTGCGGCAGGCCGGGGTCGTCGTACAGCCCGAAATCGCCGCCGATCTGGTCGGAGCCGTCGAACACGACGGGAAGGCCGACGCGCTCCGCGTGCCGAAACAGGTTTTGCACCATCGGATGCATAAGCGGGACGTTCAGCATGACCTCGCCGAGCCCTTTGCAGCCCCGATCCTTATAATAGGAAAGCAGCCGGTCGAGCGGCGCTTCCGGCGAATTGGACAAGGCGCGCGGATCGATGTTGCAGTACGGGATGAACCGGTCCGGATACCGCTCGGCCATATCCAATATGTCCTCGTTCGCCTGCGGCAAATACACTTCCGGACTGACGATCGGAAGCAAAACGCCTTTCTCGATCCCGAGCTCGTCGTAGCGCGCGATCAGTTGCTCCGCGGTGCAAAACTGCACGACGAACGGCACCGGCTTTCGGTACGCATGGGCATGAATGTCGATGAACATCGCAGCGGCCTCCCCAGGTAATAGATTATGCATAATATACGATATATACGAAAACGCGGTCAACAGCCTTATCGCAAAAAAAAGCCCCCGCTGCGCATGCAAGGAGGCTGTCCCGCGAATCGATCCCGTTATTTGGGCGATTCGGCGATTTTTTTATTGATCAATTCGTCCGCTTCGCGCAAAATCGTGTTGACGTCGGTTTGCGTGACGATCATTTTTTTGAACTGCGACCGGATGATCGAATACGCGTCCGCGTCGTACTTCGTGATCGAGGCCGGCGGCTTCGCCGGCTGGTTTTTCACGAAGCCGAGCCGGTTGCGGTTGTTCAGGATTTCGACGTTTTTGCCGAACTCCTCGTTGATCTTGCTGTCCTTCAGCACCGACGTGTTGCCGTTCATCGCGATCAGCTTCTGGGCCTCGTCGCTCAGCATCGCGGACAAAGCCGCGAAGGCGGCGTCCTTCCGCTTGCTCGTCGACGCGACCATGCGGACGCCCCCGTCGACCTGGGTCGTCGTGTTCGGCGCTTCGGCGAACGAAGGAAGCGTTACCATATCGAAGCTGAGCCCGCCGTTCACGGCGTCGGGCAGCCGGGAAAACATCGAGCTCGTCACGTACATGGCGAGCGTTTTGTCCTTCAGAAACTGGTCCATCCCTTTGCCGTACGTTTTATCGTCGACCTCGTTGCCGGGAATTTGCAAAAACCGGGCGTAGTTGGCGAATATTTTTTTCCACGGTTCGCCGTTCACGAGCGATTTGTTCGTCTTGTCGTCGACGACCGACAGCGACAGCTGGTTGGCCGAAAACTGGAACGAATCCTGGAAATCGAAGCCCCGGTATTTGACGCCGCCGTCGGTTTTGGTCACTTTTTTCGCGAGCTCGTACGCCTCGTCCCAACTCATGCCGTCCTTCGGATACGGGACGCCGAACTTGTCGAAGATGTCCTTGTTGTAATACAGCATGACGACGTTGCCGGAGATCGGCAGGCCGAGCAATTGATTGGTTCCGGAAGCTTTTTGCACCGTTTCGAGGACGACCGGGTTGATCCGCCCGAGATCCATGCCGAACTTTTTCACGTACGGGGTCAGTTCTTCGATGATGGCCAAATCTTTGTATTTGACGATCGAGCCGATCGTGTCGGTAATGATGTCCGGCACTTCGCCGGCGGCGATCAGATCGGGAATTTTTTTGTCGACGCCGACCATCGTCATCGTAATGTTCGGATATTTCAGCTTGACGGGCTGAACGACAAGCTTCTGGAACAAATCGTCGGACATGTTCACCCAAATTTTCAGCTCGATCGGCTCGGTGCCGATATCGGCGGCTTTCGCGTTCTCCTTGCCGGTTTCGCCGCCGTCCCCGGGCTGCGCCGTATTCCCTTGCGAGCATCCCTGCATGGCGATTGCGGCCGCGATCGCCGTCGCCGCGAAGCCGAACCGTTTCATTTTGCGGGCCATCCCAAACGTCCCCCTTCGGATCATTGTCATCGGTCCCTCTCCCGTGTTTCCCGTATTCCGTGTGCGCTTCCGTCGGATAAAGCGCTTTCGCTTTCGCCTTCGTTCATCCCCGGGCAGGCTCGCGGCGGCGCCGCAAGCTTTCCGGGGATACGGTTCTACGGCTCGTTTCGATACGGCGCAAACCGGACCGTCCACGTCGTCTTCCGGCCGGCCGTCAGCTCCGCCGTCCGGCAATGCCGTCCTCGGCTCGAATCGGCGATTCGCGCGCCGCCGTCATGCTCGATCGTCTCGATCGCCCGGTGAAAATGAACGTCGACCGTCTGCGACCGGTCCGCCTCCATCGTCAGCTCCGCGATGCCTTCGCGCATATCCCAGCGCAGCGAAACGGCAACGCCGCCGCGGCACCGGAAATTGCGGAACGCGCCCCGCTCCCATTTACCCGGCAGCGCCGGCAGCAGCTTGATCCGGCCCGGCGCGGAAAACAGCAGCATCTCCTGCATCGCCGCCGTCCAGCCGAAGTTGGCGTCGATCTGGAACGGCGCCCTGCGGGCGTTCAGCGTGACGCCCTGCCGGCGCCAGTCGTTATGGTACGTGAACAAATTGTCGCCGAGACACGACCGGGCGAGCAGCTCCAAACATTCGAGCGCCCGGTCGCCGTCGCCGAGACGGGCGTACAAGTTCGCCATATGGGCGAGCGACCAGCCGGTTTGCTGGCCGAGGCCGACGACGAGACGCTTTTCGACCGCGATCCGGCACGCCTCGAACAGCTCGGGATTCGTTTCCCCGGTAATTTCGAAGCCGGGAAAGAGCGGGTACAGATGCGACAAATGGCGATGATGGTAATTGTCCTCGAAATCCGGATGCAGCCATTCCTTCATCGCTCCGTCCGCATTCGTCTCGTAATCCGGCAGCTTCTCCAGCAGGCGGCGCCAGCGGGCGACCGAATCGGGCTCGAGCCCGCGCTCCTCGCAAACGCGGCACAGGTTGCCGAGCAGCTCCTTCGCCACCGCCGCATCCATCGTCGCGTTGACGCAGACGGACAGCGTTCCGGCGCCTTCGAAGCGTCCGTTCGCATAGTTTTCCGGCGAGTTCGACGGCGAGAACAGCCACCTGCCGTCCGGACCTTCGATCAAAAAATCTTCGTAAAACGCGGCGACCTCCTTCATGAACGGAATGGCCCGCGTTTCCAAAAACCGCTCGTCCCCGGTATACAGCCAGTAGTCGTAATAATGCTGCGCGAGCCAGCCGGCGCCGGCCGTCCAATAGACGACATGGGGCTGCACATTTTTTTTGCGGCCCGATTCCGGCGAGGCGAACAGCGGACTGAGTATCCCCCGGCAGCCGTAAAACGACCGCGCATTGAGCCGCATGTCCGGGAGCAGCGAATCGACGAAGTCGTACAGCGGCCGCGCCGCCTCCGGCATATTCCCGGTTAGCGCCTGCCAGTAGTTCATCTGGATGTTTTCGTTCATGAAAAAGGCGCCGCTCCAGGCCGGCTGGTAGTCCCCGTTCCAGATGCCCTGCAAATTCGCGGGCAAGCCGCCCGGACGCGAGCTGGCGACCAGCAAATAGCGCCCGTAATCGTACATGCGCTCCGGCAGCGCCGTGCCGATCTCGCCTTCGTACGCGTCCAGCAGAAGCCGTTCGTTCGTTTCGCCGCGCCCTTCGCCGTCCCCGAGATCGAGCCCCGCCCGCATAAACAAGTCGCGATGCTCCGCGGCGTGACGCCCGAGAAGCGTCTCGTAGTCGGCCGCGATGCCGGCCAATTCGCGCTTCAGCCGCTCGCGCTCGTCCGCCTCTCCCGAGACGGCGCTTACTTTCAGCAGCACGACGATTGGCCCGGCGCCGCGGACGTCGATCCGGCCGTTTTCCGCGGCAGCGACGGCTTGCCCCGGGCCCGCGTATCCGCTCGAGGCGACGATTCGCGCGACGGCGCAAAACGAGCCTGCTGCATCGGCGTGCTTTCCCCAGGCCGTCAAATAGTCGCCCGCTGCGTCGCTTCCGAACGCGAAGCCGTGCGACTCGGCCTCGGCCGGATCGTGAACGGTTAGCTGCAGGGCGGTTCGCGGGGAAAGCGTTTCGCCGGCCGCGATGCGCAGCACGACCATATCGTCCGGCCGCGATACGAAGGCGCGCCGTTCCATCCGCACGCCGTTCTCCGTCCAGCGGACGGACAGCTCGCCCGTTTCCATATCGAGCGACCGCCTGTACGCCCGGAACGCCCCGGCCGTTTCCGTAAACAGCTTCAAGTCGAAGCCCGGCTGGTATTTCGACGTAGCGGCTTTGTAGTTCGCCTCCCGCATTTTGTCCGGAAAAAAACGGTTCGCTTCCGCGTATTTGCCGGAGCCGAGCAGTTCGCGAAGCTGCGGCAGGTGGACGGACAAGTCCGGCGGCTCCTTCGTCGTCCCCCCGTACCACAGCGCCTCGTGGTTGATCAGGATCGTATCCTCCGCGATGCTGCCGTACATCATCGCCCCGAGGGCGCCGTTTCCGCTCGGCAGCGCATCCTGCCAGCGGACCGCCGGCTTCGCCATGACGAGAAGATGGTCGCGTCCCCGCCGCCGTTCCTGTTCGCGTTTCGTCGGATCTTCGTGATCGGTGCTTATCATCGGTTCGCCTCACCCAGTCTGCTTGTTGGTTTCGTGTGCGCACCGTTGCGGTGCGTCGTCGTTGTTGCTGTGTAACGTTTCAGAAACGTTTCACAAAAATGATACAATGAATCCGCTTCCAATTGCAACCGAAAATTTGACAACGCGCGATTTTCCTTCTAGAATAACGGAATCAGATGATGAAACGGGATGTGTCGAACGTGTCCAAGCTTCTGGAAGTGGCCAAGCTGGCCGGCGTCTCCAAAGCGACGGTATCGCGCGTCATCAACAACAGCGATACGGTTTCCCCGGCGGCGAAGCAAAGAGTGCTCGAGGCGATGGAATCGCTGCAGGTTCAGCCCCGCCATTTGAAACGGGCCCCGGAAAGCAGCTCGATGCTCGGCGTCGTGCTTCCGTTCGGCAAACAAATATGGAGCCATTCGTTCGGCATCGATATTTTGGCCGGGGCGGAAGAAAAAGCGTACGAGTACGACTATATGATTTTGCTCGGCAATTCGAACGGCGGCCGCGAAACCGTCCTGACCGCCAATATGACGAGCCGCGGCGTCGACGGCCTGATCGTCCAAAGCGCGGAGCGCGGACAAGCCGACCATTTGCGGCAAGCGCAGTCGCACGGAATTCCGCTCGTGCTCGTCGACCAGAAGGTCGAAGGGTTCGAAGCCCATCTCGTGCGCGGGGACAATTTTCAAGGCGCCGTCACGCTCATGACGCATTTGTTCGAGCACGGACATACGCGCATCGGGCTCGTCTCGCCGAACAAACATTTTACGTACAAGGAACGGGTGAAAGGGTACCGGTTCGCTTTGCTGGAGCGCGGCATCCGGCTGCCGGACGGGTACGAGGCGCTGGACGGCGGAGACGTTCCGGTTGCCGAGCGGCTCGGCCGGATGCTTTCGCGGAGCGACCGGCCTACGGCGCTGTTCGTCGCGTCGACGGGGATGCTCGGGGAAGCGGTCGCGATCGCGCGCGAACGCGGGCTTCGCGTGCCGGACGACATCAGCGTCGTCACGTTCGACGAGCATTACGCCGTTTTGCCGGAAGGCTATCAGGAGTTTTTCACCTCGATCAACCAGTCGGGCAAGCTGATGGGCAGCATGGCGGTCGAGCTTCTGTTCCGGCAGCTGCGCGATCCCGCGATGGAGCCGCAGGAAATCGTGCTTCCGGGACGGTTCGTCGAGCGGCGGTCGGTGCGCAGGCTGTAAGCGAAGCATTGCCGATGAGAGCGGATTACGGCGGGCGGAGCGAGCGTACCGTATCGAAACCGGCAAACCGAGGCCTCGTTTCGCACGAAGCCGCTATCGGCACCTCGCATCGAGGTTCCAGGCAGCTTCCGGCCGCATCGTTGCGGGAAGAAAAAAGCACCCGTTCCGGGTGCTATCGCGCCGTCAATCTTTGTCGGCGATTTTTTGCAGCAGCCTGATGACCTCCGCCAGTCCGACGACCAGCATGCCGACGGTAAACGAAGCGGCCGCGAGCAGGAAAAGCTGGGGCAGGCGGCCGTCGCTTTCGACAATGGCGTATAGGAGCCCGAAGATGAAAATCCATGCCCCGAGGTTGAACAAAATGACGGACACCGGATTCGAGCGGCGCAACCCCGCCTGCCGCCCTTTTTCCGCGTTTACGTACGCCTTGCTTTGCGCATCCCAGTAAAAGACGCCCTCCTCGACCTCCACCCACGTCAGAAACGGACTGCTGCCGTCCCGCACGTCCGCCTCCAAATGCCGGATCGACGCCAGCCGGCTGGGCTCCGACGGGGTTAGGGATAAAATCCAATCGCCGTCCCGTTCGTCGACGTATACTTTCGTCGCCTCCATTTCGCGATCGCTTCCCTTCTGCGGAATCGTTTCCGTTTCCCCATAGAATAACCGGAAACGGCTTCCATTCCAACCTTTTTTCTGATACGATCCGCAAATAAAGAAAAGCCCCCGAAGCGGGGACTCAAAAGAGCGATTTACCGGATCTCATCGCCGCAAATTCCACTCGTCGCTGCCGTATTTTTCCGCGCTGAGCTGCGCGGCCAGCTCCCGCTCGTACGGCGTCAGCTCGCTTTCCTCCAGCCGCACGCCGAGCCCTTGGGCGATCCCTTCGCGAAACGCCGTCTCCGCCTGCGCAATGGTCACGGCATCCCGCCCCATCGCCCGGCAAATGTCGCCGATCGCCACCGCTTTCGTATGGAACGACTGCTTGAGCCGCTCCTTGACGCGCTCGTTCGAAAACCGCAGCAGCGTAAACAGCTGGTCGACGTCCATCTCGAGCAAAATCGAGCCGTGCTGCAAAATGACGCCCCGCGACCGGGTTTGGGCGCTGCCGGCGATTTTCCGCCCTTCCACGACGAGCTCGTACCACGACGGCGAATCGAAGCAGGCGGCGGAACCGGCCGTCGACGCGTATTTGGCCTTTTCCTCCGGCGCCCCGAGATTGACCATCTCGGCCTGCAGCCCGAGCCGGCGAAAGCCGTAAACGAGCCCTTCGCTCAAAACGCGGTACGCTTCGTTCACCGTCGACGGCATGTCCGGATATTCCTCCGAGACAATCATGCTGTACGTCAGCTCCTTGTCGTGAAGCACCGCGCGCCCGCCCGTCGGACGCCGCACGAAGCCGAGCCCTTGCCGGCGCAGCTCGCCGAACTCGATTTCGTCCTCCGCCTTCTGGAAGTAGCCGATCGACAGCGTCGCCGGATTCCATCCGTAAAACCGCACCGTCGGCGGCGTCAGCCCTTCGCTGTGCGCGATGAGCATCGCCTCGTCGATCGCCATGTTGTCGGCCGGCGTTCCCGCGCCCGACTTTATAAATCTCCATACCGTTTCCGGCATCGTCAGTCCCCCCATCCGCCATTTCGTCGATCGCAAAAAAGGGCCGGCTGCGTTCGCAGCGGCACCCTCCGCTTGTCTGCAACGTTTCCGAACCGTTTCCGCAACAAGCCGATCCGAACGCGGCCGTTGTGCCTATAGATCGTCGAACGTACTCGCCTTATTATCGTACTACGTTTCGGAGGCAAATTCAAAAAAGCGTCCAGGGGGAGCAAGCCTCTCGCCACTGCCGCGACGGGGTTAACCCCCGGCCGAAAACGGCATGGATACCGGCCGGTCGTTTCGGCGATACGGGCCGACCGTATGACCGCCAGCTCGCTTCGTCCCCTCGCTAGTCGACCTTCGCGCCGTACGACCGGACGAACGAAACCGCCTGCAGCGCGTCCATGCGCACGCCTCTCACGTCGACCGTGCGGAAATCGACTCCGTCCACGACGGCGCCGCGCACGTCCGCTCCTTTCAGCTTCGCGCCCGCGAGCTGGGCCCGGCTCAGGTCGGCCTTGCGAAGATCGGCTTTCTCCAAAACGGCGCCGGTAAAATCGGCTTCGACAAACCGGACGCCGCGCAAATTTTGCCCCGTCAGCTTCGCCATTTTCAAATTCGTATAAGACCAGTCGCCCTGCTGCACGGTCAAACCGTCCATTTGCGCTTTGGAAAAATCCGAGCCGGTCATTTTGCAGGCCGCGAACTTGGCGACGAACAAATTCGCCTCGAGAAAGCGGCAGTTTTCAAAGGCGGACTCCGTATGGATCGAGCCGTTCAACGGAACGCCGTGGAAGTCGCACTCCACGAACCGGCAGCCGGTCGTGGACAGCTCCGCCAGCGACGCGCCGACGAACCGGCAGCGGACGAACGTGCACCGCACCAGCTCCGCTTCCTTCCACTCTTCCCCCTTGAAATCGACCCGCTCGTAATGCTGCTCGACGTTTCGAACCAACGCGCTCTCCCCTATCCTGTTTGCTTGCGACTCGCATCATCGCCGCGTGTGCCCAACCTGTTTTCTTATCGTACACGATCGTCGGGCGCTGCGCAAAGAAGCAAAAAACTTCCGTGCCCGCCTTCGGCGGTCCGGAAGTTTTTCGGGTTGCGGCTCAGCCGCACGTACAGTTCAGCACCGGCTTGCGGGCCGCTTGCGTTTCGTCGAGACGTTTGACGACGGTCGTATACGGCGCGTTCACGACAAGCTCCGGATTTTGCTCCGCTTCCTGCGCGATTTGAATCATCGTATCGATAAAGCCGTCGAGCGTTTCCTTGCTTTCGGTTTCGGTCGGCTCGATCATGATGCACTCCTCGACGTTGAGCGGGAAGTAGATCGTCGGCGGATGGTAGCCGAAATCGAGCAGCCGTTTGGCGATGTCGAGCGTGCGGACGCCGAGCTTTTTTTGCCGCTTGCCGGACATGACGAATTCGTGCTTGCACGGCCGGTTGAACGGCACGTCGTAGTACGGCGCGAGCCGCTTCATCATGTAGTTCGCGTTCAGAACGGCGTTTTCGGACACTTGCCGCAGCCCTTCGCCTCCGAGCGTGCGGATGTACGTATAGGCGCGCACGAGAATGCCGAAGTTGCCGTAAAACGCCTTGACGCGGCCGATCGATTGCGGATAATCGGCGTCCAAATAGTACGTGCCGTCCGCTCTGCGCGCGACGTTCGGCGCCGGGAGAAACGGGACGAGCTTCTCCTTCACGCCTACCGGGCCGGCTCCGGGGCCGCCTCCGCCGTGCGGCGTGCTCATCGTTTTGTGCAGGTTGAGGTGGACGACGTCGAAGCCCATGTCGCCCGGACGCGCGATGCCGAGAATGGCGTTCGAGTTGGCGCCGTCATAGTAAAGCAGACCGCCCGCTTCGTGAACGATGCGCGAAATTTCGACGATTTGCTCCTCGAACAGGCCGAGCGTGTTCGGATTCGTCAGCATGAGCGCCGCCGTGTCGGGGCCGACCGCCGCGCGGAGCGCGTCCAGGTCGACGAGGCCCCTGTCGTCGGATTTGATCGTAATCGTTTCGAAGCCGGCAACCGTCGCGCTGGCCGGGTTCGTGCCGTGCGACGAGTCGGGAACGATCACCTTCGTTCTCGTTTCGCCGCGGCTTTCGTGATAGGCGCGGATCATCATAAGGCCGGTCCATTCGCCGTGGGCGCCCGCGGCCGGCTGCAGCGTCACCCGATCCATGCCGGTAATTTCGGCGAGATCGTTTTGCAGCGTGTACAGCAGCTCGAGCGCGCCTTGAACCGACTCCTCCGGCTGGTACGGGTGAATTTTCGCGAAGCCCGGAAAACGGGCGACGTCCTCGTTGATTTTCGGATTATATTTCATCGTGCACGAGCCGAGCGGGTAGAAGCCGTTGTCGATGCCGAAATTGCGTCTCGACAGCGCCGTGTAGTGGCGCATGACGTCCACCTCGTATACTTCCGGCAGCTCGGCGGGAGCGGTTCGCAGCAGCTTTTGCGGAATGAGCTCGGCGATCGGCGTTTCCGGCACGTCGCATTCCGGCAGCGAATACGCGACGCGGCCCGGCTTGCTCAGCTCGAAAATGAGCGCCTTGTCGTGCTTCGCGGCTTGCGTTTCGGCCGTTTGCCCGGTCATGACCGTCTCGGCGGGTTGCGTTTGCGTTTGGTTCGTCGTCGTGCTCACAGCAGCTCCTCCAATCGTTTGGCAAACTGTTCGATATCTTCCTTCGTGCGCTGTTCCGTTACGGCGACCAGCATATGGCCGGCAAGCTCCGGATAATCGCGGGCGAGATCGTAGCCGCCGATAAAGCCGCTGTCCAGCAGCTTCGAATTGACGGCTCCCACGTCGACGCCGTCGCCCAGCTTCACGACGAACTCGTTGAAAAACGGCGAGGCGAACGCGACGCCAAGCTTGCCGCCCGAAGCGAACGTTTTGGCCGCGTAGTGGGCTTTTTGCACGTTCAGGTTCGCCACGTCGCGAATCCCCTGTTTCCCCATCGTCGACAAGTAAACCGATGCGCACAGGGCAAGCAGCGCCTGGTTCGAGCAAATGTTCGAGGTCGCCTTTTCGCGGCGAATATGCTGCTCCCGCGCCTGCAGCGTCAGCACGAAGCCGCGCTTCCCGTCGCGGTCGACCGTCTGGCCGACGATGCGGCCCGGCATGCGGCGCATCCACGCTTCGGCGACGGCGAAGTAGCCGCAGGACGGCCCGCCGAACGACGACGGGATGCCGAACGGCTGCGTGTCGCCGACGACGATGTCGGCGCCGAGCTTGCCGGGCGGCTCGAGCAGGCCGAGCGACAGCGGGTTGCAGCTGACGACGAGCAGGCCGCCGGCGCCGTGGATGATCGGCTCGATCGCGGCGACGTCCTCGATGCAGCCGAAGAAGTTCGGCGACTGCACGATGACCGCGGCCGTATCGGCGCCGACGGCGGAGGCGAGCTCGTCGAGCTTCGTTACGCCGTCCGCGAAGCCGACTTCGATCACGTCGAGGTTGAGGCCGCGCGCCGTCGTTTTCAAGATCGCCCGCGCTTCGGGATGAACCGCGCGCGATACGACGATTTGGCGGCGCTTCGTCGCGCCGTGCGCCAATGCGCCCGCTTCGGCGAGCGCCGTCGCGCCGTCGTACATCGACGCGTTCGCGACTTTCATCCCCGTCAGCTCGCAAATGTACGATTGGAATTCGAAAATCGCCTGCAGCTCGCCCTGCGAAATTTCCGGCTGATACGGCGTGTAGGCCGTGTAAAATTCGGAGCGGGAGATGACATGGTTGACGACGACCGGCAAATGATGGTCGTACATGCCGGCGCCGAGAAAGCTGGCGTACCGGTCGAAGTCGGCGTTGCGGCCGGACAGCGCGCGCATATGGCGCAGCATCGCCTGCTCGTTCAGCGGCTCGGATATGTTCAGCGTGCCTTGGAACCGGACGGAGGCCGGAATGTCGGCGAACAGCTCGTCGACGGAGGCGACGCCGACGGTTTCGAGCATCTCTTTGCGGTCCTGCTCGGTCATCGGCAAATAGCGGTGTTTCATGTATGATGGCTCCTTTCGGATAATGAAGGCTGCAGGTACTGTCGTGATTAATGAGAAACGGCATGAGTTCGTGTATATGAAAATGGAATTGTTGACGTATTCGGCCTCTGCGGGGGCACCGCGGATCGGATTCGGCGCTCATAGTGTTCTTTTGAACACTATCCCGCCCGCTAGCGCCGCTCACGGCGGGCTATAGTGTTCTTTCGATCACTATCCCCGCCTCTGCGGCCTTCCGCGGCTCGGATTCGGCGCTCATACTGTTCTTTTGAACACTATCCCGCCCGCTAGCGCCGCTCACGGCGGGCTATAGTGTTCTTTCGAACACTATTCCGCCCGCCGGCGCCGCGCACGTCGGCCTAACCTTTCGGCCGCTTGTAAAACGGCGTGGGCACCACTTTCGCCCGCAGCTTTTTGCCGCGGATCTCGACGAGCAGCTCGGTATCCGGCGCCGTATACTCGGCGTCGAGCAGCGCGAGCCCGACGTTCCGCTTGAACGTCGGCGACTGCGTCCCTGTCGTCACTTCGCCGATGCGCCGCTCGTCCGTCGCCGCATAAACCGGATAGTGCGACCGCGGTATGCCGCGATCGATCATTTCGATGCCGACCAGCTTGCGCGGCACCCCTTGCGCCTTTTGCGCCGCAAGCGCCTCCCGGCCGATAAAATCGCCCTTGTCCAGCTTGACGAAAAAGCCGAGTCCGGCTTCCAGCGGGCTGATGTCCGCCGACAGCTCCTGGCCGTACAGCGGCAGCCGCGCCTCGAAGCGCAGCGTGTCGCGCGCGCCCAGACCGACCGGCTCCAAGCCGTCGTCCCGGCCCGCTTCGAGCAGCAAGTCCCACAGCCGCACGACCTGCTTCGCGCTGACGTACAGCTCGAACCCGTCTTCGCCGGTATAGCCCGTCCGCGATACCATGGCGTTAACGCCGCCGATATCGGCATCCGGCAAAAAGTGGAAGCTTTTCAGCCCGCCGACCGGCGCTTCGGTCAATTTCGCCAAGATGGCGGCCGCCCGCGGGCCTTGCAGCGCCAGCAGCGACGTATCGTCCGAGACGTTTTCCAGCTTCACGCCGCCTTCCGCATGCTCCTTCAGCCAGGCGAAATCTTTGTCGATGTTCGACGCGTTGACGACGAGCATGAACCGGTCGCCGGCCAGCTTGTAAACGAGCAGATCGTCGACGACGCCGCCGCTCGGATAACAGAGCAGGCTGTACTGCGCCTGATTCGTCGCCAGCTTCGAAACGTCGTTCGTCGTCATGCGCTGCAAAAACGATTCGGCGTCCGCGCCCGTCACCCAAAATTCGCCCATATGGGACACGTCGAACAAGCCGGCCCGTTCGCGAACCGCTTCGTGCTCGCTTTGGATGCCGCCGAACTGCACCGGCAAATCCCAGCCGCCGAAATCGATCGTTTTGGCGCCGTACTTCGCGTAAACCGGATAAAGCGGAGTTTGTTTCAAAGACGACATACGCTCACCTCGATTGGCATAATTCCTGCTTTCGCCCCGGCAAACGGGGGTTTTGGTCTAGTTTTCCTCGGCGCCGTTCGTTTCACTCCAGGGGGGGGGGGGCCGTCCGCATGCAAAAAAGGACAGGTCAAAACGAAGCATGCCCGCCGCTAACGGCAAGCCCTGCGTCCTTTTGCCCTGTCCTTGTACCTGAGAGTTCCCTAAGCGCCGAGTCCGATCGACCGTCGCCGCAAAGTTACCCCTTGGGTGGTTCGTTCCGTAAATCCCGCAGCCTTCATTCGATCGGGCCGGGGGGACGAACGCTCTCCAGAGTCGCGTCCGGATCAAGTCCTTTTGCCTGAGAGATTCATCGCCTGCAACAGCGACTTACTCCTTCGGCGCCGCCGCTCCCCCGTCCGTCCGTTTGGTCCGGTAGGGGCCGGCAATCTCTCCTTGAGCCTTCATCCGCCGTATTCCGTTGTCGATTACCTACATCATTTTACATGATTCGCGGCCCCGGGGAAAGGGGAAATTTGCAAATAACGCGCAAATGGGCAAAAGCCCGACGACCGAACCGCCGAAACCACGCGGCACTCCGCAGGTCCGCCCTGAACAAGCCGCGTCCGTTCCGTCCCGCCTTCGGACGAACCGTTATGTTTCCTCTTCTTTTGGTTAATACTAGCCTATTATACCCATGTACCGTGGAAGCGGGTACTAAACCGGAACGTCCGGCGACGCAAGGAGGAGACGCGAAATGAATTCGACACCGACCGAACACGTGCGCAGCTTGAACGAGCATGTCAGCATCCATTTCGACCGATCGTGGTACGACGAATTCGAGGCGCGCGTCCGCAAAAACGGCCCGTGGGACGACTGGACGATGTATCAGCTCGCCTACGAGGCCGAGCAGGCCGAATTGATATCGAGCTTCGACGATTTGCTCTGTTTGCCGCATATTCGCCAGCTGAAACCGCTGTCGCATCAAATCGACACCGCTAAAAAAGTGCTGCACGAAATGCGCGGCCGGGCGATTCTCGCCGACGAGGTCGGTCTCGGCAAAACAATCGAGGCGGGGCTGATCATCAAAGAATATTTGATCCGCGGCCTCGTGCGGAAAGTGCTCATCCTCGTTCCCGCGTCGCTCGTCCTGCAATGGGTACGCGAGCTGAACCAGAAGTTCGGCATCCCGGCCGTCGCGCAAAAAAAAGAGTACATGTGGACCCAGTACGACGTCATCGTCGCTTCGATGGACACCGCCAAGCGCGATCCGCACCGCGAAATCGTGCTCGGGCAGGAATACGACATGCTGATCGTCGACGAAGCGCACAAGCTGAAAAACAAAAAGACGACAAACTACAAATTCGTCCAGGAGCTGCGCAAAAAATATTGCCTGCTGCTGACGGCGACGCCGGTCCAAAACGATCTCGGCGAGCTGTACAATCTCATCACGCTGCTGAAGCCGGGGCAGCTCGGCGGCGTCGGCCAATTCGCCGCCAACTTCGTCGTCGACAAACGGCTGCCGAAAAACGAAGACAAGCTGCAGGAGGAGCTCGCCAAGGTGATGATCCGCAACCGGCGGGGCGACGGCGATCTCGAGTTTACGAAGCGGATCGTCAAAAACATTCCGCTCGCCCTGTCGCCCGAAGAGCAGGCGCTGTACGACGGTGTCAGCGACTTTGTGCGCGGCCGGTACGAGGATGCGAAAGGCGACATCGGCAGCATGCTGTCGCTCGTCACGCTGCAGCGGGAAGTGTGCAGCAGCCGCGACGCCGTTTTCGTCACGCTCGTCAACATGTTCAAGAAGACGGCGGAGGATTCCCCGCTACGCCCGAAAATTTGGGAGCTCGTCGAGCTGATCCGCTCCATCAAAGCGAACACGAAGGCGGACAAAACGCTCGAGCTCATTCGGCAAATCGGCGACAAAACGATCATATTCACCGAGTACCGGGCGTCGCAGGAATATTTGCTCAACTTTTTGAAGCAGCACAACATCGTCGCCGTTCCGTACCGGGGCGGGATGAACCGCGGCAAAAAAGACTGGATGATGGACCTGTTCCGCGGACGCGCGCAAGTGATGGTCGCGACCGAGGCGGGCGGCGAAGGCATCAACCTGCAGTTTTGCCACAATATCGTCAACTTCGATTTGCCGTGGAACCCGATGCGCGTCGAGCAGCGGATCGGCCGCGTCCACCGTCTCGGCCAAACCGAAAACGTGCAAATTTTCAATCTGTCGACGGTCGGCACGATCGAGGAGCATATTTTGTCGCTGCTGCACGAGAAAATCAACATGTTCGAATTGGTCGTCGGCGGGCTGGACACCATTTTGGAACGGTTCGAGAAAAAAACGTCGCTCGAATCCAGCCTGTTCAAAATGTGGGCCGAAGCGAAATCCGAAGCCGAGATGAAGCGCCATCTCGACAAGCTCGGCGATACGTTCCGCACCGTCCGCGACGAAGTGGAGCACGAGCGAAGCGAAAAAGCCGGCATCGGCGCGATTTTGAACGCCGTCGGGCAGACGATCGCCCCGGCCGATAGGGAGGTGAACCGTTGAACAGCAAGCAAGTTCAAAAATTCGCGCTCCGGTATTTGGAACAGACCGGCTGCCACATTATCGAAAAGCATCCCGCCTACGTGACGGTCAAGCTTTCGCCCGAGGCGGACAAGCGGCTGACGAACCGCTCCTATTACTGGAGCTTCGTCGAGCGGACCGGCGCCCCGCCGGAGACGATGTCGTTCACGTTCGTCTTCGATCCGGACAAGCTGAAGGCCGAAACCGAAGCTTCGGCTTCGTCCCAGGGCGCGAACGCCGGAGCGGCCCCGAACGTGCTCGGCCCTTCGGGAGCGCCGCTGGCGCAAGGAAACGCGGATTCGATTCTCGGCCGCTATTTCGGAACGTCGTCCGCGCCGAATGCCGGCTCGTACGGTCCCGGGCGCATTCCGCGCGAAGAAGTGACGTTCGGCAGCAGGCGGCTTATGCAGCTTTTCGACGCGGCGCGGTCGAGCGGCAAGTACGTTCAGCTGTTCGAGGAGCCGGACGGCCTGTCGCGCGGCGCGGTGCCGGTCGCCGGTTCCTCCGGGTACAACTCGTATTTGGCGCTGAACGTGAAAATCGAGCTGGCCTGCGATATGAAGCGGGACGAGCTGCATTCGCTCGCCGTCGATTTGTCGACCGGGGAGCTGCTGGAGTCGTTTCAGGACAAAGTGTCGGGCAAGAAGCTGTCCCCCCGTCTTCCTCCAAACGTATACATCCCGAGGCCGGCGATTACGGTCGCCAAAGCCCGCGCGATCGTCGAGCAGCACGTGGAGCGAATGCTGAAACGCGGCGATCACGGCTGGGCGGCCAAGGCGCACGAGCGGCTTCGCGACGAATTGGAGCGTGTCGACGGCTATTACGAGGACGCGGTCAAAGGATTGGACGACGAGGCGAAACGGCAGGCCGAGGAGCAATGGAACAAACGGCGGGAGGAGCTGGACTGGCAGTTTCGTCCGCGCATCCGGGTCCTCGTCGTAAACGGCGGGCTGTTTCATTTGAAGCGTCCGTTTACCGGCACGAACTGACGAATCCCGCTAAAACTTCTCAAAAAAACAGGCGGCGCGCGTGACACGAAGCAACAACATTTTTCGGTCATATTCGGTACAATGGGGACATAAGTTAGGTATACACCGCCTTCGCTCGCGAACGACGCCCCCTAATCCCAACGAACGGCAGGTGACGCACGATGCATAGATGGCTGCTCGCAGCGACAGCTTTCGTACTCGGAGCCGGACTGCTCATAAGTCGCGTATCCGAGATCGCCGCATCCGAACAATTGGAAACGCATTCGCTCGCGCAAACCGGATTATCCGTCGAATCTTCCGTCTACGCCCCGGGCGTCCGCCCGGGTTCGGACAGCAGTACCCCGCCCGTTCCGGCCGATTTTGACGCCCAAATCAACGGCTGGATTGCCTCGCTTTCGGCGCAGGACCGGTTCAACGACTGGAACGGCGCCGCCTGGACCCGCTATCCGCTCGGAGCCGGCATGCACGGCTGGCTGATTCTGCTTCGCAAGGACGGAAGCGAAGTCGGCTACCTCGTCGTCGGCGCGGCCGAGGACGGCAGCTTGAAGCTGGTCGAATACGGCGCCGGCGAAAACCCGTTATTCAGCATGAAAACACTGTATCGCTCGTTGATACAGGGTGAACTGATACGTTCCGATATTACCGACACATCCGCAATTCCGCCGATTTCCGTCGAACGACTTTATTACAGTCCGCTGCATGCGGTATGGAAAGCGGTCCTTGACGGACAATCGATCTATATCGACGCCGTAACCGGCGAACAGTTGCCTTTGTCGGACGCCGTCTTCGAGCCGCTGCAGCCGTACCGCCCGAATGACTCGCTCGCGAGCCCGGCTTCGCGCATGAGACAATCGTCGGTTCAAGCTCCGTTCGATCCGTACGACAATACGTACTGGATTACGGATTCCCCGATGCCCGTCGCCGGCGCCCGGGAGCTGCTCGCCGACCTGCATTCGGCGGAGAGCCCCGTCCTGTACAAGGCCAATTTGTACGGCAAAAAGGTGCTGGCCCCGTTCGCCGTCACCGGGTATCACGATTGGGGGCCGTCCGGGTTATACGTCGGTCTGGAGCAGCAGGGCGCACGGTACGTTCCGTTCGACGTTTTGCCGGAGCACGGCACGTTCCATCGGCAGCGCGCAAGCGTCTCCCCTTAACCACGGTATTTCTCCTCCTCTTCCCATATAAAAACACCCCGAATCATCCGGTTACGGATGGGGGTGTTCTTTTTTTCGCCTTCGCTGCCTCCACCACAGAAGCACCGATACCGGAACCAAGCCGAACCAACGCACATGCCACGGCTCGCGGGCGCTGCGGTGCAGACTGCGCTGCTCCTTGCGCACCTCCGGCGGCGTATCCATGTAGTGGACTACTTTTTCGGTCAAATATTTGATATAGTCTTCCGTTTTGATCGGCATAGACGCACGTTCACCTCCCGGACATTCGCGGGAAACGGACTATTTTCCGAACTTCGTTCCGGAACCGCAAACGCCCGTATTCAGTATGCCCCGAACGCGCATGCGGCAAACCTTCCCAAAAATGCCGATCGGCTTCGCCTACGCGCGGTTCGCTTCTCGACCCGGATCGTTGTTTTAGCGAAAAAAAGCCGCCGGGGCCCGCCCCGGCGACTTCCTCTCCTCCATATTCGCGGCCCGCTTACACCGCGCTGCCCGTTTGCCCGGATTTTTTCGACATGCCGCGCTGGGCCGTCACGAGCTTGTAGTAAATGCCTTTTTTCTCCATCAGCTCGCTATGGCTGCCGATTTCGGCCAGCTTCCCTTTGTCGAGCACGATGAGCCGGTCGGCGTTGCGCAGCGTCGTGAGCCGGTGAGCGATCGCCAGCGTCGTGCGGTTTTTCGTCACCCGCTTCAGCGCCTCCTGAATCGCCGTTTCCGTCTCGATGTCGAGCGATGCCGTCGCTTCGTCCAGGATGAGAATGCGCGGATTGTTCAGCACCGCCCGGGCGATGGCGAGCCGCTGCCGCTCCCCGCCGGAAATATTGTTGCCGTTCTCCTCCAGCTTCGTGTCGTAGCCGTCCGGAGAGCGGATGATGAAATCGTGGGCATTGGCGATTTTCGCCGCCTCGATCACTTCCTCGAACGTCGCGTCCGGCTTCGAGTAGCGGATATTGTCCGCGATCGTGCCGCTGAACAGGAACGTCTCCTGCAGCACGACGCCGATCTGCGAGCGCAGCTCCTCCTGCTTGATGTCGCGGATGTCGACGCCGTCGATCTTGATGCTCCCCTCGGTCACGTCGTACAGGCGGGAGACGAGGTTGATCAAGGTCGATTTGCCCGAGCCGGAATGACCGACGAGTCCGATCATTTCCCCCTGCTTCACGTCGAAGTCGATCCGTTTCAGCACCGGCTCATACGACTTGTAGCCGAACGTCACGTCGCGGAACGAAATTTCGCCGCGAATTTCATGCTTGCTGGACGCTTGCTTGTCGATGACCTCCGGCTGCTCGTCGATGACGGAGAAGACGCGGTCGATCGAAATGACGGCGTTCGCGACCCAGCGCGGCATGAACATGAGCCAGGCGATCGGTCCGAAAATCATCGAGGCGTACATCGTGAACTGCACGAGCTCCCCGAGCGTCATCTGCTTGCCGAGTATCATGTTGCAGCCGATCAGGAGCACGAAATATTGCCCCATCTGGATCAAATAGTTCGTGATCGGCGACAAAACGCTGAACAGCTTCTCGCTCTTGATCGAAGCGTCGGCGAAATTGCGGTTGTATGCCATGAACCGGCGAATTTCCCGCTCTTCCTTCCCGAACGCCTTGACGACGCGAATGCCGCTGAGCACGTCGTGCAAAAACGAGCTCGCCTTGTCGTACACCCGCCACTGCAGATGAAACAGCTTCCACAGCACGTACTTCCAAATGTAATAGTGCAAATAGGCGACGATCGGCGCCGGCAGCAGCACGACGCAGGCGAGCCGCCAGTCGGCGTGGAACAGCAAATAGGCGGCGGAGACGAGCACGATCATTTGGAAAATCGCGGTCGTGCACATTTCCTGAATCAGATGCCGAATCCGGTCCGTATCCGACGAAATGCGGTTCATCATGTCCCCGGCCCGCTGCGACGTCAAAAAGCCGAGCGACAAATGCTGCAGCTTGTCGTACACCATTTCGCGCAAATCGGCGGCGATGTTCGAGCTGACCCCGGCCATGATCCGGCTTCGAGCGATGCCGAGCAGCTCGCCGAACACGAGCGTCGCCAGCATCCCCGCCAGCGCGAACCAAAACATCTCCATGCTGCCGGTCTGCCCTTCCGGCGGCTGCAGCGCCGAGTTGACCATCACCTTCTGAAAGTACGGACCGACCAGCGCGATGGCCGCCGAGACGAACATCGTGACGAGGCCGAGCCCGAGCCATTTCCAGTGCGATTTGGAGACGAGCAGCAGCCGTTTGATCGCCGCCGCCTTATTCATGCATTTCGGACATACCCGCGTGCCGGAAATGAACGGACCGCCGCATTTGCGGCAAATCGCCTCTTCCTCGTTGTTGTAAATGCGCACCGGGCTGCGGGACGCCATATCGTTCAATATTTTGGCGATATAGCCGTACCGGGCCGCATGCTGCATCGTCGCTCTCGCCACGATCCGCTTCTCGCCGTGCTCGACCGCTTCGAGCACCGCGTTGCCGATCAGCGGCACGATCTTGTAGTCGCTCGCGTCCGCGATAAAGCCGCTGTCCGTCGTTTCGCCCCGCTCGACGACGGCCCACCGCTCTCGGCCGATGACGAAATAGGCGTCCGTCCGCCTGCCTCCGAGCGACAGGTCGGCGGGGACGCAGTAATCGATTTGCTCCCCGACGGCAAGCTGCGCCGCGCTCAAATCGTGTTCCGGGAGCGCATATTGTAAATTCATCGAAACCTCCGCTTGTTACGGCCTGAACCTCGTTTTCGGCTACATGCACATTTCGACCATCCGGTACTCTTTGTCGCTTATTTTCTCCAAGTCGGGAATGACGAACCGGTTGCCGTCCACGTCGAGGACGAGCAGCCTGTTTTCGCCCACCAGCTTCACGTTGTTGCCGCCGCTGCGAACCGTAAACCGGCATACGCCCGACGTCGTCTCCGTCTCCCAGTACGAATAGCCGAATTCCTCCCGGATTTTGACCACTTTCGTAATTTCGGGAGCGAAGTAGCGGATTTTCACCTGCTCCTCGAGCAGCTCGGCGACACCCGCCGGAAAGTCGTCCAGCGAGCGGATCATCCCGATTTCTTTATTTTCGAACGTCCGGATCGACAAATAAATCCGTTTGTTCGTATGCGGAAACGAGCAGTGCACGTAGACGGCTTTATGCTCCTCCCCGTCGACCGTTACGTTCAGCATGCGGCCTTCCGTCTTGCGGAACGACGCGTTGTCCGGGGTCAAATAGCGGATTTTGGCCGCTTCCGCCAAGTCCGAACGTTTGCCGTCCGCCTTTTCGCTCTCGACCGTCTCCCGCACGTCCTTCTCCTCCGAAGCGCGTTCCGCTTCCGTTACCGCACCCGCAATCGTCATGCGATGATCACCTCTTTCATTTTCAGCGCCTCGTCGTGCTTCTTCACGAGCTTCTGATACGCGCCTTCCTTGGCCATCAGCTCGTCGTGCGTTCCGGCCTCGACGACCTTGCCCTGGTCCATGACGACCAGATAGTCCGCGTTGCGGAGCGTCGACAGCCGGTGCGCGATGGCGATCGTCGTCCGGCCTTTGACGAGCGAATCGAGCGCCTCCTGAATTTGCAGTTCCGTCTCCGTATCGAGCGACGCGGTCGCCTCGTCGAGAATGAGTATTTTCGGATTGTGCAAAATGGCCCGCGCGATCGACAGCCGCTGCTTCTCCCCGCCGGACAAATTATGGCCGCCCGTGCCGACGATCGTGTCGTAGCCGTCCGGCAGCTTCTCGATAAAATCGTGGGCGTTGGCGATTTTCGCGGCGTGGATGATGTCGTCGATCGTGCAATCGGGATCGGCGTAGGCGATATTTTCGGCGATGCTGCCCGAAAACACGTAGACGTCCTGCGACACGATGCCGATGTTTTTGCGCAGCGACGCGGTCGTCATGTCTTTCACGTTGACGCCGTCGATGCAAATGTCGCCCTCCGTCACGTCGTACAGGCGGGAGATCAAGTTGACGAGCGTCGACTTGCCCGCTCCCGAATGGCCGACGACGCCGATCATTTGCCCCGGCCTCGCCTCCATCGACACGCCTTTCAAAATCGCCTTGTTCGGCTCGTAGCCGAAGACGACGTTCGAGACGCGGATATCGCCCCGCAGCTCCTCCAGATGAACGGCATCCGGCTTCTCGGCCACGTCCGGAACCGCGTCCTGGATTTCGAAAATACGCTGCGCGGCGGACATGCATCGCGACCACCAGTTGACGATATTGTTCATAAACTGGATCGGGCCGTACAGCATGTGCATATAGCCGACGAACGTCATCACCTGTCCGAACGAAAACTGCCCTTTCATCACCATCCAGCCGCCGAACGCCCAGATGAGCACGCCGCCCGTCTGGGTCAGCAGGTTCAGCACCGGAAACACCGTGCCGCCGAGCTTGTTCACCGTCTGCTCCGAAGCGGAGAACGCGACGTTCGCCCGCTGGAACCGTTCGATTTCCTCCTGCTCCTTGCCGAACGATTTGACGACGCGCGTGCCGCGCATCGAGTCGCTGATGATCGAATTGAGCGCGCTTACTTTCCGGTGACGCCGCCACGACAGCCGCCACAGCTTCGGAAACGATTTGCGGATGAGGACGAACACGATCGGCATCGGCAGGAAGCAGATGAGCGTCAGCTTCCAGTCCATTGCCAGCAAAATGGCGGTAATCCCGATAATGTTCATCGCGTTGACGATAAAGTATGACATCCCGTCGACGAAAAAGTATTGCAGCTCCGTGGCGTCGTTGTTGACCCTGGTCATCAGCTGGCCGGTCTGCTTGCGCTGGAAAAAGTGAAGCGACAGCCGCTGCATCGCGGAAAACACGCTCGTCTTCAAATCGAAGGAAACGTTCGCAGCCAGCCTCGCGATAATGCTTCCGAATAAAACCCCGAACACCATGGACAACGTCCGAAACGCGATGATGAGCGCAATGACGAGCCCGATTTGTCCGGCGAACGCCCCTTTGCCGGCCAGCGCCTGGTCGAACAGCACCGTGCCTTGCAGATAAGGGATGACGAGACCGGTCGCCGAGTTGAGCAGCATGAACAGGACGATGAAGAAGATCGACGTTTTGTACTTTCCGGCGAACGACAGCAGCCTCGTGAAGATGGCGTGCTTCTTCAAACATTTCGGACAAACTTGCCGGCCCTTCTCCGGATAAATCATCCCGCATTTCGGACACGACGCCTGCTCCTGCGAATCGTCCAAATCTTGCTCCGCCGGCTCTTCGTTCTTTTTCAGCTTGCCGAACACCGAAGCCAGTTTCGCCGCGCGGGCCATATGCCCGTTCGTGAAGGCGGCGACGATCCGCTCCCCCTCCTTCGCCTTGACGACGATCATCCCGGAAGCGACAAGGTTGACGACCTGCAGCGCTTCGAGTCGGTCCAGCCCGATCGTTTCCGTCGTCCACGGCCCGTCCTGCGGCGGCGGAGCGGCGGCGGATTTCTTCTCCTTCTTCGACGCGACGTAGCCTTTGTAGCTTTTCTCGCGCGTCCGCGGTCCGCCGGAGACGATCGTCAGCGCTTCCCGGTCCAGCAGCAGGTACGTGTCCGCGAATCCGCCGTCCACGCTCCGGTCGCACGCCAGCCAGTAAACGAGCCGGTCCGAAGCGATGCCGTTTTGCCGCAATACCGTTTCGATTTCCGTAGGTAACGTTTTCATCAGCTCTCCGTTACGTTGCTTCAATTGGAATTTTTTTGGTGCATAACACCAATAATAAAGGGTATCCCCTTATCTGAAAAGGGAGAAATTGATTCATAATGAACAAAATACGGCAAACAAAAAGACGCTGATCCCACCGGGTGGGGAGCGTCCTCACGATACCCTCATATTTCGCCGTTCCGTCAGATGCGTTCCGGCGATTGCAGGCCGATCAGGCCGAGTCCGACGCGCAGCACGACGCATGCGCAGGCGACGAGCGCCAGCCGCGCCGTTTTCAAGGCGGCATCGTCCGTCAAGATCGGGCATTCGTGGTAAAACCGGTTGAAGCTTTGCGCTATGTCGATCAGATGGCGGCTGACGATCGAAGGCTCCAGCTTGTCCATCGCCTGCACGACCTTGTCCGGAAACGCCGCCAGCTCCTTGACGACCTGCTGCGCTTCCGGGTTCGCGAGCAGCGACGCGTCGAAGCCGGACTCTCCGGCGAACGCCTCGCCGGCTTTTTGTGCGGACAAGCCCGCCTTTCTCAGCACGCTGCAGGCGCGGGCGTACGTATATTGGACGTACGGTCCCGACTCGCCCTCGAAATTAAGCACGTCTTTCCACGAAAACGAGACGTCCTTGATCCGGTTGTTGCTCAGGTCGTTGAACACGATCGCCCCGACGCCGACCTGCTTCGCCACCTCGTCCTTGTCGTCGAGCGACGGATTTTTGCTCTCGATAATGTCGCGCGTCTTGTCGATCGCCTGCCGCAGCAGCTCTTCCAGCAGCACGACGTTCCCTTTGCGCGTCGAAAATTTGACGCCCTCCAAATTGACGCGGCCGAACGGCACGTGAACGAGCCGGTCCGCCCATTCGTACCCCATCAAATCGATCACCTTGAACCATTGCTGAAAATGCAGGTTTTGCGCATAGTCGGTCACATAGATCGCCTTGGCGAAGCCGTACGTCCTTTGCCGGTACAGGGCGGCCGCAATGTCGCGCGTATGGTACAGCGTCGCGCCGTCCTTCTTCAAGATAAGCGCCGGCGGCATGTTGAAATCGTCCAGCCGGACGAGATACGCGCCTTGATCTTCCTCGAGCAGCCCTTTCGCCTTCAGCTCCTCGACGACGGCCCCCATTTTGTCGTTGTAGAAGCTTTCCCCCGCGTCCGAATCGAACGTGACGCCGAGCAAGCCGTAAATGCGCTCGAATTCCTTGTAGCTGATCGCCTTGAACCAGCGCCACAGCTCGAGCGCCTCTTCGTCGCCGCGCTCCAGCTTCACGAACCAGGCTCGCGCCGTATCGTCCAGCTCCGGCTTCGCTTCGGCTTCGTCGTGAAATTTCACGTACAGCCGCATCAGCTCCTCGATGCCGCCGGCCTCGACTTCGTTTCGGTCCCCCCACAGCTTGTATGCGGTAATGAGCTTGCCGAACTGCGTTCCCCAATCGCCCAAATGGTTGATGCCGACGCAATCGTAGCCGAGGAAACGATGAATGCGGTACAGCGCGTTCCCGATGACGGTCGAGCGCAAATGGCCGACGTGGAACGGCTTGGCGATATTGGGCGACGAGAAGTCGATGACGATCGTCTTGCCGGACCCGATCGCGCGGCAGCCGTAGCGGTCGCCTTGCCGGAGCACGTCGCCGAGCACCGACTCGGCGAAATGGCGTTTGTCGAAAAACACGTTCAAATAGCCCGACAGCGCCGTCGCCTTGGCGAACGCGGGATGCGCGGGCAGCTTGCCGGCCAGCGCTTCGGCGATGAGCTGCGGCGATTGGCGCAGCGTCTTGCTCAGCTTGAAGCAAGGGATCGACAAGTCGCCCATGTCGGGATTCGGCGGCACCTCGATCATCGCCTCGAGCGCGGCCGGCTCCACGCCTTCCAGCACGGATGCGGCCAATTCGGCCAAAACGGATTTGGTATCGGTCATACGGGTTTTGCTCCTTCGTCGGGATGATGAAGCCGCCCGTTCGCATCAAGCTTGCCCGCGACGGCAAACTTGTACAGGACGGCATAAAGCGTGCCGGTAAAAACGGCAAAGGCGGCTACGAACAGCAGCGCGCCCGGATCGACGGCGATGCGCGCGGCGTCGGCAACGATGCGCCACGGACGGACGACAAGGTCCCAGCTGTTCCAGCGCAGGACGCGCCCGAGGTAGACGCCGACCGCGCCGAGCAAATGGACGGCGCAGGCGAACGCCGCCCCCCATTTCGCGCCCATGCGCCGCCGTACCTCGATATGCAGCATATAAAGCGATACGGCGCCGAGCAGGAAGCCGAGCGTCGCCGTCAGCATGTTGAGCGACAAATCGTAATACAGCGTTCGTTCCGTGCTCGCCCAGCTCAAATGCTTCAGGTCGGTCGCAATATACGAGGCGTTCGGATAAAACGCGAGCCAAACGGCGCCCCAGGCGATCGTCGCAAGTCCCGGCCTGCGCCTGTCGGCCAGCGTGCGGACGGCGAGCCGCGAAGCGATCAGCGGAATCCAGGCCAGCAGCAAATTCGGGACGATCAGCCAGTAAAACGTAATTTTATCCAGGTATACGATGCGCAGAAAGGCCATGCAGGCGCACACCGCGCTGGCCGCGGCCATCGTCCGCACGGCGGATCGAAACAAATGTCGCTCCTCCAGCGTATGTCCCTCCCCGATCGCTTTCGTTCCTTCCATATTACCGGATACCGGGACGCAGTGCAAAGCGGGAACGGGTCCCGCGCGCGAAAAAGCCTCCCGCCGCCGATTCGCGCGATTTCGGCCGGGGAGGCTTCGGTTTTAATGGACGATCGAATCGCCCGCGAGTCCCGTCCGCTCGCCGAGCTCGCGCTCGAACCGCTCCTTGACGGAATCGTTGCTGCCCTGCGCGGACAGGCGGATTTCGGAAAATTCCCGGATCAGGTTGCGGATGCCGTCCAGATCGCCTTCTTCGGCCAGTCGGCCGGTACGCTCCACCACCGCGAAGGTCAAAGCCGACAGCGCGTCCTCGAAGCTGGCGTCCGCGTCCGCCACCTTCCGGTACTCGAAATAATAATGCTTGAATGACTCGATCAGCGTCGTTTCGATGCGAATCCCTCCTCGTCCCTTTAGGGTGCGCCAAACGGCTCGTTGGCTATGCATCGTCCGTTTCGCGCGCCGCAATCGTTTCGTTCGGGACGGCCCGCACGCGGTGGATATGGATCGAATAGTCCTGGCTCAAATCGATAAAACCGATTTCGGCCTGCACGAGCGGCCGGGTCAGGCGATGGGGCTGCACGAGGACGATTTTCGCCGGCGTGCCGTCCGTCAGCGTCACCTCGCAGCCGATCAGCGCCTGCATCGATTTTCCGATCAGCGCGGCGACGACGTTCGGATCGAGCGTGCCGTACGAGTCGTCTTCCATCTGCCGGAGCACTTCGTACAGGGGGGAAGGCGAGCGGTACGCTTTATCGGACAGCATGGCGTGAAACACGTCGGCCGCCGCGACGATGCGGCTGAACGGATCGAGTCGATCGCCCTTCAGCCCGAACGGGTAGCCGCTGCCGTCGTTCCGTTCGTGATGCTGCAGCGCCACGATCGCCTGGCGGTGCGTCGCGCCGACCGTCCGCCGAATCAGCTCGAAGCCGAGCACCGTATGCCGCTTCACCGTTTCGTATTCGTCCTCGGTCAATTTGTCCGGCTTGCCGAGCAATTCCGCCGGGATTTGCGTCTTGCCGACGTTGTGCAGCAGAGCCGCCGTCGTCAGCTGAAGCAGCTCCTGCTCCGGCATTCGCAGCCATTTGCCGATCAGCATCGAAAGGGCGCCGACCGCAAAGCTGTGCCGGTGCAAATAGTCCTGCTTCGACGGAAGCAGGGCGAACAATTGGAACAGATGCAGCCGCTCGACCGACAGGCGAATAATCGGAACGACCCGCGTGCGCAGCTCGGCGAGCGGTATTTGCTTCGATATCCGGACATGCTCGAACATGCTCTTCATGACCGCTATCGCTTCCTCTATTTGTATGCCGATCGGACGATCGAGCGACAGCTCCCCCGTGTACCCCACGCCTGTTTCCTCCTCGATATGGAACGCAATCCGTATGAAGCTTAGTTCCATTTTACATGAGGAGCGGGGAGGTCTCGTTCAAAACGAGTTGAAGATTGGATTAAAAATCAGCCGGCCGCCGGCCGGTCCGCCTCCCGGATGAGCCTTCGGATATCCGCGAGCAGCGACTTATGGTCGTACGCGCCTTTTTGCACGATGCTCTTCACGTGACCGTCCAGCTTCAGCCGGTCTTCCGTCGTAATCGTTTTGGCCGTCACGACGACGACGGGAATCGTCAGCCAATCGCTGCGCTTGCGCAGCTCCTCCATAAACTGGAAGCCGTCCATCTCCGGCATCATGAGATCGAGCAAAATGAGTCCCGGCGTCGCCTCCGCCATCCGCTCGAGGGCGGACAAGCCGTTCGTGGCGCGGGTTACGGAATAGCCTTCCTTTTCCAGCAGCTTCGTCATCATTTGGCTCGTCGTCTCGTCGTCCTCGATGACGAGCACCGCATGCTCGCCGCGATCGGAAATATATTTGTCCATCACGTCGATCAGCCGCTCCCGCTGCACCGGCTTCGTCAAAAACTCGGATGCGCCGAGCGCATAGCCGAGCTGCTTGTCGCTCGTCATCGACCAGACGACGACGGGTATGTTTTGCAGCTCCGGGTCGCTCTTGAGCGCCGACAAGACGCTCCATCCGTCCATGCTCGGCATCAGGATGTCGAGGCAGATCACCTTGGGGCGCAGTTGCCGGGCCATCTGCAGCCCTTCCTGACCGCTGCCGGCGAATGCGAGCGACCAGCCTTCCTTGTCCAAATACCGCCGCATCAATTGAAAATTGAACGGCTCGTCGTCGATGAGCAAAATGCTCGTCCGGCTCGGCTCCTCCGTCTGCGCGCGGCTTTGCGCCGCCGCGGGAGCCGCGCGCTCTTGCCCGGGCGATGCGCCGGGCACCCAGCACGTAAACGTGCTGCCGAGGCCGAGCTCGCTCTCCACCCCGATGCCGCCTCCCATCATGCTGCAAAACTTATGGCTGATGGCCAGCCCGAGGCCGGTGCCGCCGTATTTGCGCGTCGTCGAGGAGTCGGCCTGCGTAAACGGCTGAAACAGCTTGTCGACCTGCTCGGCGGTCATGCCGATTCCCGTATCCTGCACCTTAAAGCTGTAGCCGTCGACGCCGCCCCGGCTTTCCCGGCCGACTTCGAAGCGGATGACGCCGTCCTTCGTAAATTTGCTCGCGTTGCTGAGCAAATTGATCAATATTTGCCGCAGCTTCGTCACGTCGACCGTCATTTCGCCTTCCGCGGTCCGAAGCTCCAGCCGGTTGCCGTTGCCCTCCACGAGCGGCTTGACCGTCGTTACGACGTCCTGGATCAGCGCGCTCAGGTCGCACGTCTCCGGATACATTTCCATTTTGCCGGCCTCGATTTTGGAAATGTCGAGGATGTCGTTAATGAGCGCGAGCAAATGGTTGCCCGCCTTGCTGATTTTTTTAAGATCGTCCGCGAACGTCGGCTCGCCGAGCTCCTCCGCCTCTTCGACCAGCATCTCGCTGTAGCCGATAATCGCGTTGAGCGGCGTTCTCAGCTCGTGGCTCATATTGGCGAGAAACTGGCTTTTGACCATGTTCGCCTTGATTGCCTCGTCGTGCGCTTTCTCGAGCTGGGCCGTCCGCTCCTTCACCAATTCCTCCAAATGATCGTTGAGCAGCTTCAGCTCCTCGTTCATTTTGAATATTTCGTCCGTTTTCGCCTGAATTTCCGAATCTTTGCGGGAAAACCGGTTGGAAATAAAAATGCCGAACAGCGACAAGCCGAGCGTAAACAGCGTGCCGCCCGCTATGAAGTAGGCGAGCCATTTCTGATCCAGCATCATCCCCCCGGCCGGCATATGCTCTTCCAAGCGGAACCGGGCGGCCGTCATTCCGGTATAATGCATGCCGACGATCGCGGCTCCCATAACAAGTCCGCTCGCCAGCTTTTTCCAGCCTTCGCCCCGTTCCCCTTCCTTGCGGAAATAAAGCGACAGCCACAGCGCCGCGATCGAAGCGGCGAACGCGATGACGATCGACAGCGCGAACCAGAACGGGTCGTACGAAATGCCGACCAGCATGGCCGCCATGCCGATATAATGCATCGCGGAAATGCCGACGGCCAGCATGATGCCGCCGCCGAGCAATTGGCGCAGGGCGATCTGCCTCCGGCCGACGATGTACAAGGCGACTAACGAGCCGATGACCGCCGCCACCACGGACAGGAAAACGAGATTCAAGTCGTACGCGACCGGAATCGGCAGCGAGAAGGCGAGCATCCCGACGAAATGCATCGACCAGATGCCCATCCCCATCGCGACGGCGCCGAACAGCAGCCATAACCATCGATTCCTTCCTTGGGAAGTGCTGATTCGTCCGACCAGATCCAAAACCGTGTACGATGCCGCCACGGCCACTATGTACGAGAATAAAACGAGGATCGCGTCGTACGAACCGTGAATGTGATGATCCAATGAAATCCCTCTCCCCGATATGGATAATTTTGCATTTTCCGCGGGCGCCGTCACCGCCCGAAAGCGACGTATCGTCGGGCTCCCCCCCGTAACCCGGAACTCCATTCTCCTTCATCACGCTCGCTCGCTCCTCTTCGTCCGCTGACAGAGCAGGCTCAAGTAAGCGCCGGCCGGCCGGAAGGACGAATATCACCCTTTCGGCCTATACGACGAGCGATCCATAAGTCTCAAGTCCCTCCTATTATATCGTATCGGTAAGAAACTTTTTTGATAGCCCGCAAAAAAAACTTCGTCGCCGTCATTCGGCTGCCGAGGAGCGCCCGGATGCCGCACGAAAGAAAAGGGCGAACGTCCGAAAGCAAAAAAAAGAACGTCCGCCAGCGGACGCCCTTCCTTCCGTTTCTTCGATGTTGTTCCATGCCCGGCCAGGCTGCGCTCAGCGAGCCGCAACGCCGGCGATTTGCCTCGTCGGGACGTTGAGGCGGTTCCACAAATTGACCGTGGCGATACCGGCGATCAAGGTAGCCAGCGCCTGTTCGTCATAGTGACGGGCCGCTTCGTCGTACACTTCGTCCGGCACCGGGTCCGTCCGGTCGCTCAGCCGGGTCGCCGCCTCGCTGAGCGCGAGCGCCGCCCGTTCGGCGCCGGTGAAGTTCGTCGATTCGCGCCAGGCCGCCACGGCCGCAAGCCGCTCCGCCGTCTCCCCCGCCGCAGCCGCATTGCGCGAATGAAGCTCGACGCAAACGCTGTCGCCGTTAATTTGGCTCGCCCGCAGGTAAGCGAGAAACAGAGTCCGGCTCGGAACGCCGGATTGTTCCGCGGATGCGAACAAAGCTTTGCCCAGCGCTTGCAACGCTTGGGACGCTTCGGGTACGATCGTGACGGGACTGTTCATTCTGGATTGCACGGGACAACACTCCTTCGCTTTGTTTCGGTTTGGAGCCGAGCCGATCATTCGGTTTTCGGCCCTTCACTACGATGACGGAGCGAATTCGGCGAATGTGACAGATACGCTTGCCCCCCAAAAAATACAGACGCGACGGTCGGTATTGTCACATCGTGCCGATTTCGTTCGTCAAACTGGATGGAAGCTCATTTTAAGCGAGGAAGGAATGCGGATGAGAAACGGGCAAGAACGGTTGGCGGAACGATTCGAATCGTACCGGGATCATCTTCGGGCGGTCGCGTATCGAATGCTCGGTTCGTTGAGCGAAGCCGAGGATGCGGTGCAGGAATGCTGGCTGCGCCTTAGCCGCACCGATACGACCGACGTCGAAAACCTGGGCGGGTGGCTGACCACCGTCGTATCGCGGATTTGCCTCGATATGCTGCGTTCGCGACATTCGAGACGCGAGGAATCGCTCGAGACGCAGCCGCCCGAAACGTTGGCGAGCCGCGGGGATCGAACCGACCCCGAGCGGGAAGCGCTGCTGGCCGATTCCGTCGGACTGGCGCTGCTCGTCGTCTTGGGCAACCTGAATCCGGCGGAACGGGTCGCTTTCGTGCTGCACGATATACTCGCCATGCCGTACGCCGACATCGCTCCGGTCGTCGGAAAATCCGAAGCCGCGACAAGGCAGCTTGCGAGCCGGGCGCGCCGCCGCGTACACCGAACGGGAACGGCTTCGGAAGCGGACCTGGCCCGCCAACGCGAGCTCGTCGACGCTTTTCTGGCCGCGGCGTACGCCGGCAACTTCGAGGCGCTGGTCGCGGCGCTCGATCCGGACGTGGTGCTGCGCGACGATCGGCAGGCGGGAGCCTCGAGAGTGACGCGGGGCGCCGTCGCCTTGGCCGAGCGGGTGTCGGGCCGCGCGCAAGCCGCGCAGCCGGCTCTCGTCGACGGCTCGGTAGGCGTTATTGCCGCTCCGCGCGGCAAATTGCTCTATGTGCTGAAGTTTGCGATCCGGGACGGGAAAATCGCCGAAGTCGATTTGATATCCGACCCCGAACGCATACGTCGGCTCGATTTGGCGGTTTTGCGCGACGGGTCCGTTTAAAGCGGCATCGAATTTGACGAAAAAAAGCAGGCTGCCGGACTTGTCGTCCGGCGACCTGCTCTTAATTGTTAGCACAATCTGGATCGTTATACGAAGAAAAGGAGCCTCGGCGCTTGAGCCGGGACTCCTTCCTTCATCACATATGCGGTCGAGAGGACTCGAACCTCCACGGCTGTTACACCACTAGAACCTGAATCTAGCGCGTCTGCCAATTCCGCCACGACCGCATGACCTGAGTTGTCCGCCGAAAGAGCGTCAACGAAATTCATATTACCACGCGGCCGCACCTGTTGTCAATCATTCCGGATCCGCTTGTTTGTCGTCCGCAGCGGCGGTTCGATAAGAAGAAACCGTCCGATGCTCGCGGAAACGAAAAAAAGCGCCTTCGCGTAAACGCGTTCGCCAAGGCGCTTTACATCGTGCTATTGGGGCGATGCGGCCATGCAGCGGATTCGCACCCGATGCCGCTTCGACCGAACTAAACGAGCTCCGGCCGTTTCTCGTCGGCGGGCTGAATGAGATAGCTCCGCGACAGCTTGACGACTTTCCGGTTCGGCCGGCGTACGATGACGCTTTCGTCGTCCCATGCCACGATCAGGCCGCGCACGTCGTTGGCCGGATCGGCGTCGCGCACGACGCGTACTTTGATGCCTTCCACGCGGTAGGCGTCCAGCTGTTCGTCCGTTATTGTAGCCATACGGCTTCACCTCGTTTTGCCAAAAAAAGACCCAAATGCTTGATTCACATTCGAGTCGTCATGGCATGCTATAGTGACGGCTGTCAGCCGACATGTTCCTTGGAATCGTTTTTCTCGTACCATTCGTCCAGCACTTTGCTCGACATGACGCGACGTTCGATATATTCCGTTTGCTGACCGGAAAACACCGGCTTCCAGTCGATATCCAGCTCGCCGCACAATTTGACGATCGTCAGCAGCTCGGACCAGGCGACGTAGCGTTTATACCAAAAAAACTGAGGATGTTCGATCATATAGGGATACAGATCGTCAAACTCGGTATGCTTGCAGTCAAGCGCCCGTTCGAAATGGACTTTGGCTTCCGCCAGCTTAGCCAGCAAAAATTCGCTTGTCAGTTGCTCTTTCCCCATATTGTATCCTCCTCCCTTCAGCCTTCATTCATTATATCGAAAAAAAAGCGGCGATGGAAGGCTCCAATTCCTCACAGCTTATTCGAATTCGACTTTTCCGTTCGCGAGCGATTTGATGCGCACGATCGATTCGAACCGGATTCCCTGCTCCCGGATCGTCCGCGCCCCCGCCTGGAAGCTTTTCTCGACCACGACGCCGACGCCGGCCAGCCGGGCGCCCGCGCGGTCCACGATCCGAATGAGCCCGCGGGCGGCGTCCCCGTTCGCGATAATATCGTCGATCAGCACGACGTTATCCGTATCGCGCAGCACGCTTTTGGCTACGAGAATGTCCGTTACGATGCCCTTCGTGAACGACGGCACCCGCTCGGCCCAAACGTCTCCGTCCGTCGTCAGCGTCTTCTTGCGGCGGGCGAACACGAGAGGCACTCCGAGCTCGAGCGCGGTGGCGAACGCGACCGTAATGCCGGACGACTCGATCGTCAGCACCTTCGTAACGCCCGATTCGCGAAAACGGTCGGCGAATTGCTTGCCGATATCCATAATGAGCCGAGGCTCCACTTGATGGTTGAGCAGCGCGTCCAGCTGCAGCGTCTCGTTCGACAATACGACGCCGTGCTGCAGTATCATTTGCTTCAAGTTGTCCATGGTTCGTCCTCCGTAAACAAAAGGTTTGGGATTAACGTACCATAACGTCCGCCGCACATTCAAGAGAAAGCGCGAGGCCGTTTCCGGCGCCGTTGGAAAATAAATCTATTTTTCGCAAAGCATGCAACCTTTCGGGGGGTACGAACGTCTTTACTATAGAAAAGTTTCTCGTTGGGTGAAATCGCGAAAGGAAGATATGCCATGAACTATCGTCCGAACGTCCATCTATGGGGTGCTGCCGTTTTGCTCGCCGTCGTTTGCGCCGGCTGCAATGCGGGAACCGCGGCGCCGGATCCGCATTCAGGCTCGTCCTCCGCCTCGGCTCCCCGATTCGGACAGACGGCCCCGCCCCGAATCGTCGCGGATGAGCCGCCGGTTGCGCCGGAGCCGTCGAAGGACGACGTCAAACCGGTCGAAACGACCGTCTCGCAGGAAACGTCCTCCGCACCCGCGCCGCTGCCGCTGCCGTCATCGGCAACGGACAAAAAGGTGCAGACGTCATCGAACGCGAAGCCGGCGGAACCGAAACGGGAGACCTCCGCAGCGGAATCGTACGACGCGAAAAAGCCGTCGCTGATGGGAATCCGTCTCACCGACACGAAGCAAACCGTTAAGCAAAAATTTGAAGCGCCGGCGAACGAATACGAAATGGACGACGATAAGGACCCGATTACCGTTTTCGAGTACGACGGCTTTACCGTCGGGTTTAACGCCACATCGGTCGAGTTTATCGAGATTACGTCGGGAGACGTCAATCCGGGTCTGAACGGGCTCCGGCTCGGGCAGAAAGTCAAGGACGCCGAAACGGCGCTCGGCAAGCCGGACA
>NZ_JARBDC010000027.1:0-6348 GCF_036577625.1 Paenibacillus sp. GYB003
CGGGCGCAGGCGCAGCGGGCGCAGGCGCAGCGGGCGCGGCCGTAGCGGGCGCGAGGCGACCGCGGCGGCGCTCCAGCGCGGCGGCGAAGACGAGCGTGACGGCGCCGACGAGCACGCCCATGTACTCGTTGCCCATCCCGTAGTAGCGGGCCCCGATCATCGGATCGTAGCCGAGCACCGATCGCTTCATTCCTTCCGCTCCGGTAACGCCGTCGAGCAGCAGCGCCGCCGCCGTTATCGCGCTCAGCCAAACGGCGGCCCGCAAAGCTCGGGTCCTGAATATGCAGATGCACGCAATCGACGCCGTCCCGGCGACAAACAGAGCCGCTTGCCCTTTCCAGGGCAGCGGCTTCGTCATATGCAGCCAGCCGACGGCCAGCAAAACGAGCGGGGCGGCCAGAAGGGCGAGCAGCAGCGCTTCGACCGGGCGGGCCGCCTTGAACATTTTGCCCCAGACGACGAGCAGCGCCGTCAGCATAACCGCGGCTTCGACCGATACGAACGGGATAAGCGCCCGCGGCCGAAGCCGGTATACTTCCAGGATCGTCTCGAGCTCCGTCCGTAAAGCTTCCAGGGCATCCGTTCTCTCGGTCACTTCCATCGCCTGCCCTGTCGCAACGTAAGGCGCCGGGATGCCGAAAGCGGCCAAAACGGTTGGCGCAAAATCGGTCGCCGTCACCACGCCTTCCCGACGCGTGCTCGGCGATGTAAGCAGCCCGCCGGAAACGCCCGGACCATTATATACAACGGGAGCGAGCAGCAGCTTGCTCCTCGTCGCCTCCACCCCGACGAACGGCGATACGAGCCACAGCGTTTCTCCCGGTCGAAGCCGGTTCGCAATGCCGCCGACAAACGCATCGAGACGGCGCAGCGCGGCAAGCTTCTGCGTCCGCGCCAGATCGTTCCCGTATAGCGGCGCTTCCGTTTGAAAGCGCAGCAGGTCGCCCCATTCCAGAAGGACGACGGACGGCCCGCCGATCGATTCCCAAGCATGCAGCAAAGCCGATGGATCCGCCCTCGTCCCGGTAGGGGCGGCAGGATCGGTCACAAGCATGCCCCCGTCAACGCCGCCAAGCGGCACCCGTCCGCTTTCGTCCATGACGGCCAATGGAGCGTATCGTTTGCGCTCCTGCGGCGTATCGCCGTTGCCGTATACGGCTGTCGCGATGCCGTGCCGGCGCAAAAGCTCTCCGAGCAGACCGGGACGAGCCCGATGCGGGCCGTTTTCGTTGCGCCGGCGAATGGCGGCGATTTCGGGCACGACGACGCCCGTCTCGTCCGGCTCCCGTCCCGTCAATCTTCGGTACAGCTCCGCGCCCGAGCGGTCTCCGCCCTCTCCGCGCGCGTTATGGGCGAGATAGCCGGAGCCGCTGATCGCCGGCGCTCCGGCTCCCAATGTCGCATAGGCGTCCTCGAGCCCTTTCTCGGGCGTGCGTACGTTCATCGCTCCGATCGCGCCCTGCCGAATGAGCCGGCTCAGCTCGGGTAGGCCGCTCAATACGTCCTCGCTCCAATCGAGAAACGACCAGCCCGGGACGGAGACGATCGTCACTTTGCCGCTTGCCGCCGGCAAGTCGCCGGCTGCCGCGGTCGAAGCTTTTCCGTCGCCGGACAGGCGAACCTGATGCGACTTGTCCCCCGACGATCCGGCTGCCGCATAAACCGGCGCAGCGCTTCCCGCCAACGAGGCGATAATGGCGGCAATGATACAAACGGGAACAAATGTTCTATTTTTTATAGCTGTATATCTCATGCTCGACGACACCTCGACATCAACAATAAACGGCCGTAACGATTTCCATGTTTTAGAATGCCCGGTTTCTCCGTTTCCGAATCAATCCACAGCCGCCGCTTTTATGCACAGCGTTATCCCCAGGTGCATAAGCGAAAAAGTCCTGATTTGACGCGATTTCACACGTTCATCCACAATGTTATCCCCATTATCCACAATTTTGGCGAAAAAACTTATTCCATTCCGCGCCGAAACGGATCCTTTGCTGCTGCTGGCTTTGCACAACTTGTACACAGTATGCACAAGGGATGTGGATAACTTTATCCACATCCCTTGCAGTTCAGATGGAGGCTTGCATCGAAGAGAACGTCTGCCCTCGGGCGATCCGTTTTTTGATCCAAGACTTGCAGAGTCGGCACGTGAAAAGATAAGTTCAGTTCGGATATGTATCCGTATATGTTGAATCATTAAGCGGCCATAATCGTGTTTCGGATACTCCGAACCTTGCCCGTTCCGGTTTTATCGGAACAATTGCAATCGAAACGGTCGGGATCCCTCATTCACATCTGGCGTTCGGCTTACCCGATCGTACAACTCGCATCTTGCAGGAATTTCTCCATCTATACTTATCCCTGATAGGCACTGGCTTCGATTAACCGGAAAAGCTCCCGGAAATCCGACGCCGCATCGGTAAGATGCGCAATTCGGGCATAGTTAACGGGAGGTTTTCCCGCAATTGGGGCGGAAACGTGGAAAACGGCAAAAATAGCATCAGGTTTTCCCTTTACTTATGATGCCCGAAGGCGGTAAGGAGAAGCGACTTGCAGCGAAAGGCCGACTCCGCTGCCTGACGCACGGTTTCGTTCGTTAGCCCCGGCGACGCGTTGTTTCGCTGCAATGACGGCGGTCGGTCGACCGCATGCGCCCAGCGGACCTATTTGGCATATCATTGCGATTGCCCCGCGAATGCAGGAATCGACCCGACCCTTAGCGGTGTCGCCGAACGCATTCCAGAAATTTTCCGGCTCATAGCCGCCGTCGTTGAAAGTTCGGCCAATTGGGAACCGGATCTTTCATCGCTTGGCGACAGCAATCCGACTTATCCACAGATTTATCCGCATTTTATTCACAATGGGCAAAAAAAAGGAACCGCGCTCCATTCGCACAGTTCCGAAACAAACAAACCGAATGCCGCCCCAGCGGCCGTTCGTCAATTCCCCGCCAGCTTCGCCGGCGTTTTCACCGACCACTCCTCCAGCGACAGCACCGGCTCGGCCTTCAGGTCGAGCTGCGACAGCTCGCCGCTCTCCCACTTCAAAAACGCGGCGGCCGCGATCATCGCCGCGTTGTCGGTGCACAAAGACAGCGGCGGCACGAGCAGCGGCAGCTTCTCCCGCCCGCACCGCTCGGACAGCGCCTCCCGCAGCCCTTTGTTGGCGGCTACGCCACCGGCGAGAAGCAGCTGCTTCGCCCCGAACGAGCGCGCAGCGCGGATCGCCTTCTCGACCAGCACCTCCACGACGGAATCCTGGAAGCCTTTGGACAAGCTGGCCGGATGCAGAACGTCGCCGCGCATTTTCGCCTGGTTCAGCGCGTTTAGCACGGCCGACTTCAAGCCGCTGAAGCTGAAATCGTACGAGTCCGGCTCCAGCCACGCGCGCGGCAGCGGCACGGGTTCGTCCGCCTGATGGGCGAGCCGGTCCACGTGCGGACCGCCGGGATACGGCAGCCCCATCGCCCGCGCGACTTTGTCGTACGCTTCGCCGGCGGCGTCGTCGCGGGTTTGTCCGATAATGCGGAATACGCCGGGCGACGGAACGTGCACGAGCTCCGTATGGCCGCCCGACACGACGAGAGCGACGAGCGGGTAGTCGAGCTCGCGCACGAGCCGGTTCGCGTATATATGTCCGGCGATATGATGAACGCCGATCAGCGGAATTTGCAGCGCGCAGGCGAGCGTTTTCGCCGCCACGACGCCGACGAGCAGCGCACCGACGAGCCCGGGGCCCTGCGTAACCGCGACGGCGGACAAGTCGGTGAGCCGAATGCCGGCAGCCCGCACCGCTTCGTCGATCATCAGCGTGATGCTTTCCACGTGTTTGCGCGAGGCGATTTCCGGCACGACGCCGCCGTACCGTTTATGCGTATCGATCTGGCTCGAGACGACGTTCGAAAGAATCGTCGTTCCGTCTCGCACGACGGCGACGGACGTTTCGTCGCAGCTCGTCTCCACGGCCAGAATCAGTCCCGGCCGCGCTCCCGTTCGTTCGTGCTTGTTCGTGTGCGTCGTCATTCGCGTTCCCGCGCTCCTTCCTCCGACAACCGGCCCAAATGCGCCCACATGATGATCGCGTCTTCTCCGTTGTCGGTGTAATACCCTTTGCGCAAGCCGGCCGGGATGAAGCCGAGCTTCGCGTACAGCCGCTGCGCGACGATGTTGGACGTGCGCACCTCGAGCGTAATGCGCTCCGCGCCGAGAAAAACGGCGGCCGACTGGATCCGGATCATGAGCCTCTCGCCCAGCTTGCGCCCCCGGTAAGCCGATCGCACCGCAACGTTCGTGACGTGGGCTTCGTCCATAATGAGCCACATGCCGCCATAGCCGACGATTTCGCCGTCCAGCTCCATGACGATGTAATGGGCGAAATGGTTGTTCGTCAATTCGTTATGAAACGCCCCGGCCGTCCACGGCGTCGTGAACGATTCCTTCTCGATTTCGCATATCGTCTCGATATCCTCGACCCGCATCGGCCGGAACCGAAGCCCGTCTTCCTCCACCCGCTCAGTCGGCTCCAAACGGATCGCCCCCCCGCATTTCCTTCTGCAGCAGCTTGACCTCCGCTTCGGCGAGCTGCGTATAATTCGGCACAAGCGCATGCGTATCGTCCGCTTCCCCGTTTCGGATACGCCGCCAAGCGAGCTCGGCGATCGCGGCCGCGCCGATTTCGCTCGCCCGGATCGTCGTCTCGCACCCGCGCCAAGCTTCGAGCGTCTCGCGGAAGCCCGCCGTCTCGCCGCCGAATACGATGCGCGCCGGCGCGACGCCTTGCGCGTCGGCGTCCAAGAGCAGCGCTTCCAGCTCGCCGAGCAGATCCGTCACGACGCGGATGCCGTCTCCGGCCACCTCGCGCCACCCGGCCGGGCCGGATTCGTAAACGGCGCAGTACGCCTGCTTTCGCCTCGCGTCCAGCAGCGGAACGTACCAGACCGCTTCGGCCGGCGGCTTCGCCCCCATCTCCAATGTATGAGCGTCCCCGAGCGCCAATGCTTCCAGTCCCGACACCCCGACGACGGGGATGCCGAGCGCCCAGGCGAACGTCTTCGCGACCGTGACGGCGATCCGTACGCCGGTATAGGAGCCCGGGCCGGTGCCGACCGCCACGGCGTCCAGGTCGGCGGGAGTCATGCCGGCCTCCCGGAGCATGTCGTCGATTTCCGGCAGCAGCTTGATCGAATGGTTGCGCTCCGTTTCCGAGCGCCTCTCGGCCGCGATCCGGCCCTCGTCCGAAATCGCGACGGTCAGCACGCGCGTCGACGTGTCGACGGCAAGCAGCTTGCTTATGGCGGAATGGCTTCGTTCTGTCTTCGTCATATCGTCCCGTTCTCCTTCAACCGGCGGCACCACCGCTCGTACCGTTCCCCGTGCGGCGTCAGCTCGAACATCCGCGCCGTTACGCCGGTCCGCCGGATGCGGATCGCCAAATAGTCGTCCGGCAGCAGGTCCGTTATGCGCTCCGCCCATTCGACGAGCGTGACGCCGTCGCCGAAAAAGTAGTCGTCCAAGCCGAGATCGCCGGCCTCCTGCCCGGATATCCGATACACGTCCATATGGTAAAAAGGGAGACGGTCCCCCTCGTACTCTTTAATAATCGTAAATGTCGGACTGTTCACGACGCCCTTTACCCCGAGCGCGCGCGCGACCGATTGGGAAAATCGGGTTTTGCCCGCCCCCAGATCGCCGTCCAGGGCGACGACCGTCCCGGCGTCCATCATGCCGGCCAGCAGCTCGGCCAAGCGGGCGGTATCGGCCTCGCCGTTCGATGCGTACGTATACGTGCTCGTACCCGTCTCCCCCTATCAGCTAAAATGGTTATACCCTTTCTTGCCGAGCGGCACCCCGGCCTCGCCGGGCGACCGGACGAGCGTCACGCCCGACGCCGTGCCGACGCCGTCTCCGTCCGCCGCGACGACTTCGCCGACGAACCAAAGCGCAAGGCCCGCCCGCTCGAACGAGCGGGCCAGCTCCGCGGCATAGGCCGCCCGCACCGTGCCGAGCAGCTCGTAATCTTCGCCGCCGTACAGCGCGAAGTCGAGCGGGTCGGTCCCGACGGAAGCGGCGTACTCGCGCAGCCCGTCGGTCAGCGGAATGCGGTCCCCGCGCAGCACGAGACGGACGCCCGACGCTTCCGCGATTTCCCATGCTTCGCTCGCGAGGCCGTCGCTGATGTCGTTCAGCGCTCCGCACATGCCCGGCTTCGCCGCGGCGAGCAGCCTCCCCGCGTCGAGCCGCGGCTCGGGAAGCCGGTGCGCCCGCGCCAGCGGCCGAATCGTCCCCGGCAGCTCCTCCAGCGGCCCGGCCGCGCCCCCGCGCGACAGCAGCGCGCGAAGACCGGCCG
>NZ_JARBDC010000028.1:0-68760 GCF_036577625.1 Paenibacillus sp. GYB003
CGCCCCGCGCGCCCTGCCCTTGCCGCCGCCTTCGCCGGCGGCGGCCTGCGCGGGCTCGAAGGCGGCTTTGGCCGCGCGCGGCTGGGCGCGCACCTTCTCGACGATGGAGCGCGTGAACTTCTTCACGTTCTCCATGAACGCCGCGTCGGACGCTTGCCCGCGGGAAATTTCGTGCAGCCGCCGCTCCCACTGCCCGGTCATCTCCGGCGACGTCAGCAGCTCGACGCCGGCGCCGCGGATCAGCTCGACGGCCGACCGGCCCTTCTGCGTAATCGCGATCCGCTTGCCCTGCATCGTCACGTAGCCGACGTTTTTCAGCCGCTCGATGATCGCCGCCCGCGTCGCCGGCGTGCCGAGCCCCGAATCTTTCATCGCGTCGCGCAGCTCCTCGTCCTCGAGCTGCTTGCCGGCGCTTTCCATCGCCTTCAGCAGCGTTCCTTCCGTGTACGGCTTCGGCGGCTGCGTTTCTTTCTCCTTCGCCGCCGAGTCGCGGCAGTGCACCGGCTCGTCCGGCGCGAGCGAGAACGGCGTATCGACCAGCTCCTCCTCGGGCTCGCTCGGTCCGTCGCCTTCCCCGTCTTTGCCGTCCTTGCCTTCCGCCGATTTGCCGCCGGACGTTTTGCCGGTATCCTTCGGCGCGTGCTTGTCGTCCTCGTATACCGTTTTCCAGCCCAGGCTGACGAGCTGCTTGATCGTCGTTTTGAACGTTTCCCGCTCGACCTCCGTCAGCACCGTATGCACCTTATATTCGGCGGGCGGATAAAAGTGGGACAAAAAGCGGCGGATGATCAAATCGTACAGCTTCTGCTCCTCGGGCGACAGCGACCCGGCCCGTTTTCCCGTCGGCAAAATGGCGTGGTGATCCTCGACCTTGGCCGGGTTGCATACCGCCTTGTTGTTTTTGTGCACGAGCTGCTTGTTCGCGCCGGCCGCCAGCGTCTCGTACGGCGTCCCCCGAAGCGAATCGAGCGCGCGGTGCATTTCGGGAATGTTTTGCTCGTTCACGTAATTGGAGTTCGTCCGCGGGTACGAAATCACTTTATGCTTCTCGTAGAGCGACTGCGCGACGTCCAGCGTTTTTTTGGCGGAAAAGCCGAATCGCGCGTTCGCGTCCCGCTGCAGCAGCGTCAAATCGTACAGACGGAACGGGTATTCCTTCGTATCCTTGACCTCGTAGCTCGAAATGCGGCCCGGCTTGTCCTTCACCTTGGCGGCGAGCGCCTCCGCCTTCTCCTTGTCGGTCAGCCGCTCTCCCTGCCACAGCCCGCGATAAGCCGTCTCCCGCTGGTCGAAATGCGCCTCCACCTCGTAAAACTTGGTCGACGAAAACTGCTCGATCTGCTTTTGCCGGTCGTACAGCAGCGCCAATACCGGCGTCTGCACGCGCCCGACCGACAGCAGCTCGTTATGCTTCGTCGTAAACGCGCGCGAGCCGTTCATGCCGATCAGCCAGTCCGCCTCGCTCCGCGCCCGGGCGGCCCGCGTCAGCGGCTCGTACGCGCTGCCGTCCTTCAGCTCGGCGAAGCCGCGGCGGATCGTCTCCGGCGTCAGGTCCGAAATCCACAGCCGCCTCACCGGATGGCGAAGCTTCAAATGCTGCTGGATGTAGGCGAAAATCAGCTGCCCCTCGCGCCCGGCGTCGCAGGCGTTGACGATGTCGCCGCACTGTTTGGCCAGCTCGGCGATCACCTTCAGCTGGTCCTTCGTGCGCGGGTTCGGCAGCAGCTTGAACGTATCGGGAATAATCGGCAGGTCGTTCAAATTCCACTTTTTATATTTGTCGTCGTACAGGTCGGGCTCCGCCAGTCCGATCAAATGTCCGATCGCCCACGTAATGACGTACTGCCGCCCTTCCAGGTAGGTCCGTTTGTTGACGGCCTTCGGCTCGATCGCGGCGGCGATATTGCGCCCCATGTCCGGTTTTTCGGCGATAATCAGCGTCTTCAAAGCATGCTTCCTCCGGTAACAAAATCCGGCGAACCCGTTCGGATTCGCCGCTCGGTCATTTCCATAGTACCACAAACGGCGGCCGGGGAGGACGACGGAATGAAGGGACAAGCGAATGAGTCCAGGTTGTTGCATATTCCCGGGCGCAGTGATAAGTTGAAGAAAAGAAGCCCGGTTCCGCGACGGAAGCGGCGCCATCACGACGGAAAGGACGGTCGATGCCCGTATGCCCGCCCGCTGGAGAGTCCCATTCCGCGCCGTCCCGCGCTATATGCTGCTGCTGCTCGCGTTCGGCGTGCTGATCGGCGCGGTTCCCGTTCTCGCATTGGGTTTGTATTCGTACTATACGGCCTCGGGAGACGTCGAGCAGAAGATGAAGGAGAGCAGCGGCCAAGTCCTGCTGCAGACGCAAATGCGCGTGGAGCAGATGATGAAGACGCTGGAGCTGACCGCGATGCAGTACGCCAACTCGCCCCAGGTGACGGCGGCGCTGAACGGTCCGCTCGATGTGGCCGATTTTATAAGAGTGCGCAATTTGTATACCGGACTTTACAATTTGCAAACGCTTTCCGGAATGAGCGGCGGCTATTTGGTCGGCAGCGAGCACGACTGGGTCATGAGCTTCACGTCCGTGACCCCGCTGTCGCAATCCCCGCTCCGGCATCAGCTCGAGCAGTACGCGAAGCGCCCGAACAATTTGTTCTGGGACATCGCTCCGGCGGCGGGCGCGGCCGAAAGCGCCGAATCGGCGGACGGCGAAATGGGGGCCGCCCCGAAGCAGACGATCCGGATGGTGTATAAGCTGCCGATCTTGCCGTTCACGCAGCAGCCGAAAGGCTATTTGATCATCGAAATGCTGAAAACGCAATTCCGTTCGCTGCTCGAGGCCGACTCCGGCCGAATGGGCGAGCTGTACGCGCTCAGCCGCGAAGGAACCGATTTTTTGAACATGCTGGGCGACCCGGGCGGCGACTATGCGCGGGTGAACGGACGGATCGCCGAGGCCGCCTCGCGGGCGGGGACGTCGACCGGCTTTCTGGTCGACGACGTCGGGGGACGGGAAACGATGTTTTCGTACCGCGGCTCCGGCTATAACGGATTGATCTACGTATCGGCCGTCTCCATGGAGCAGCTGACGCAGCAAACCCGTAAAATCGCCGTCGCGACGTTCGTCGCCTGCAGCGTCATTCTCGCCGTCGTCGGCATTTTGGCGCTGCTCGTCAGCCGCCGCATGTATTCGCCGATCCGGCGGCTCGCCGAATTTACGAAAGCGGTTCAAATCGGCGATCCGGGCGGCCGGGACGAATTCCGCTCGATGGAGGAGCGGTTCCGGACGCTGTTCAGCGCCGGCCAGCAGCTGAAGCAGCAAATGCAGGTGCAGTTCACGCAGCTGAACGAATTTTTGATGCTGAAGCTGTTCGCCGGGCAGCTGTCGGAGAGCGACTTCGCGTACCGCAGCCAGCTGTACGGGTTTCCGACCGGCTGGAAGCGGCTGGCGGTGCTGACGCTGCAGATCGACACGCTGCACGACACCCGCTACCGCGACCCCGACAAAGAGCTGCTGCTGTTCTCGATCCACAACATGGTGTCGGAGCTCATCCCCGCCGGCCACCGGTTCAGCCCCGTCCTGCTCGACCAGTCGCAGGTGACGCTCGTGACGAGCGAGCTGGAGGACGAACGCGAGCTGCGGGCGTATTATTACCGGTACGCGGAGCATATTCAGGCGAAAGTGTACGAATTTTTGCAGGTGCACGTCAGCATCGGCATCAGCCGGCCGTTCATGAAGCCGACGGAGGCGGTCCGCGGCTACAACGAGGGGCTGGAGGCGCTCAGCAGCCGCATCTTTTTGGGCACGGGCATCATCGTCCATTACGGCGACGTGCGGACCGGGCAGGGCGGCATCGCCGCGGCGGCGTACGCGCAGCTGAAGGCGATCGAGGAGCGGCTTGCGAAAGCGCTTAAGTCGGATCGGCCGGACAAAGCGACGGAGCTGTTCGACGAGTACATGGCGGAGCTGGCGGAGCGCAACGTGGGCGCGAACGAGTATTCCGTCCTGCTCATGCAGCTCGTCTCGCGGCTGTATCAGGTCGTCCAGGAGCGGGGCGGGCTCGTGCACGCCGTAGTCGGCGAGCCGGGCTCGTACAGGCAGCTGACGAAGCGGAATACGCCGGAGGATATCGCCGATTGGTTCAAGCGGGATTTGCTCGCGCCGATCATCGATTTTTTGAACCGGCAAGCGGAGACGCAGTACGTCAGCATCGTCGGCCGGATGATCCGGCTCGTCGAGGAGCGGTACGATCAGGACATTACGCTCGAAGGATGCGCCGCGGAGCTGAATTTCCATCCGGTCTACTTGAGCCGCGTGTTCAAGAAGGAGACGGGCGTCACGTTCAGCGAGTATTTGGCGGAATACCGGATGAACGTGGCGAAGGAATGGCTGGAGACGACGACGATGCGGCTGTCGGAAGTCGCGGAGAAGCTGAACTACTCGAACACGACGGCGTTTATCCGCATGTTCCGCAAAGTCGTCGGGATGACGCCGGGGCAGTACCGGGAGAGGTTCAACAAGTAATACGCTTCGAGCAAAAAGGATCGGTTTGCACAGAAAGACCGTTAGTTCCGGCGGTCTTTCTCAGGGATCGCCCGGCAACCGGGATCCGTGTCGGCCGCTGCGGGATGGAACGAATCGTAGGATGCTTATCGGCGGAAAAAACGACCGTTTTTGAGGCTAACGAATCCGGATATCGCTATCCAGCCCAAAATGGAAGAAAACGATCCGATTTGCCGGCAATAGCGATACTGGAGTTCGTAAGCCAATTCGCGCCCCCGCATTCGGCTCCGATAACGATCGCTCGATTCGTTGAGCCGCATGAAGCAGTTCTCAGGAGTTCGAAAGGAATGGGCACGGCGCGGAACGATCACGGACCGCCTTGGATGTCGTGTTGTTTATCGTCAAGCCTAAACGGACCGTCCGGCGTACCGGACGGTTTTTTCGTATTTCAGGCCCGGCAAGCGAGGTTAAATCCGGATAACGGCGGGTTAAAAACGGTAAACGCCGCGGGAGGCAGGCTGCGCCGCCGTTACCGTTTCGCAGCGCGGCCGGAATTTGGTTGCATTTGGTGCATAGCATGTTCCGGCAAGGGGACCGATAATGGACGCAAGGCAACGCCAACGAAACCGAAAGGAGGGTCCCCATGAACGCGCAACCCGACGCGGCCGCGCCGCCGCGCGAAGCCGCAAGCCGATCCGAAGCGTCCGGCGGAACGCAGTGGATGAAAGACGTCGTCAAGGATCGCTGGCTGTACTTGATGGCGCTGCCGGGCATCGTCTACTTCCTCGTCTTCAAATACGTGCCGATGTATGGTATCGTCATGGCGTTCCAGGATTTCAAGCCGCATCTCGGCTTCTGGAACAGCCCGTTCGTCGGCTTCAAGCATTTCGCGCGGTTTTTCGGCGAAGACCAATTTTGGATGCTGTTTCGCAACACGTTCATTCTCGCGGTATACAATCTCGTCTTCTTCTTCCCGCTGCCGATCGTGCTTGCGCTGATGCTGAACGAGGTGCGCCGGGAAAAGTTCAAACGGTTTATCCAGACGCTCGTGTACGTTCCCCACTTCGTCTCCTGGGTCGTCGTCGTCGGCATTTTCTACATGCTGTTCACGACCGAGGGCGGAGCGGTCAACGAGCTGCTGTACGGCGCGACGGGCGAAAAAATTCCGTTTCTGCTCGAGCCGGAATGGTTCCGCACGATGATCGTCAGCCAGACGATCTGGAAGGAGGTCGGCTGGGGCACGATCATCTTCCTCGCCGCGCTGGCCGGCGTCGATTTGCAGCTGTACGAGGCGGCGCGCATGGACGGCGCGGGCCGATGGCGGCAGCTGTGGCACATCACGCTGCCGGCGATTCGCAGCACGATCGTCATCCTGTTCATTTTGCGGCTCGGCAACTTTCTGGACTCCGGGTTCGAGCATATTTTCCTTATGCTGACCGCGACGAACCGCGAGGTCGGGGAAGTGTTCGATACGTACGTATACGTGAAAGGGCTTACCCAAGGCCAGTTCAGCTACAGCGCGGCCGTAGGCTTGTTCAAATCGCTCGTCGGCCTTCTGCTCGTCGTCTCCGGCAACTGGCTGGCGAAACGATTCGGGGAAGAAGGCATCTACTGATGCCGACCGGCGGCGAAAGGAGAGAAATCGCATGACGTACGACAAAACGTGGGGCAACCGGCTGTTCGACTGGTTCAACGGCGCGCTGCTCGTCCTGATCGCGCTCGTCTGCATCGTTCCGTTTCTGTACGTGCTGGCCGTTTCGTTCACGGCCCCGCATATCGTCGCGCAGGGAGGATTCATCCTGTACCCGAAGGAATTTTCGCTGGCGGCGTACGAATACATTTTTTCGACGAACACGCTCGTCCGCAGCATGGGCATCTCCGTCTATGTGACGGCGCTCGGAACGCTGATCAATCTGGTGCTTACGTCGCTGCTCGCGTATCCGTTGTCCCGGCGCCACCTGCGGGGGCGGAAATGGATGATGCTCGGCATCGTCTTCACGATGCTGTTCAGCGGCGGACTGATCCCGACGTATTACGTCGTCAAATCGCTGCATATGATCGACACGCTGTGGTCGCTCATGATTCCGACGGCGATCAGCGCGTTCAATCTGATCATCCTCAAAAACTTTTTTCAGCAAATCCCCGAAGGGCTGGAAGATTCGGCGAAAATCGACGGCTGCAACGACGTCGGCATCCTGGTCCGGATCGTGCTTCCGCTCTCGCTGCCGGCGATCGCGACGTTCGCGCTGTTTTACGCGGTCGACCATTGGAACCGGTACTTTCAGGCCGTCATGTACATTAACGACAATTCGAAATGGCCGGTTCAGGTGCTGCTGCGGGAAATCGTCATCAACGCCAGCAGCCGGATCGGCGATACGAGCATCGAGGAGATGTACATCCAGCCGCTCACGATCAAGATGGCGGTCATCGTCTTCGCCACTCTGCCGATCATCGTCATCTACCCGTTTCTGCAAAAGCATTTTGCCAAAGGCGTCATGCTCGGTTCCGTTAAAGGGTAAACCCGCGCGCCGTATGCGCGCCATATCGGGGAGGTCGTTTTCCATGAAAAAGAACAAGCTCGCGCTCGTATCCTCGGCCGTCGTCGCGGTTTCGCTGCTGACCGCGGCGTGCGGCAAACCGGCCGGACCGGAAGGAGGGCAGGGGGCCGCGCCGTCCGGCACGGAAGCCCCGCTCCAGCTCAGCATCGCGATCGCCCAGGTCGGGGACATTCCGGCGAAGGGCAACGCCGTCGAGCAGGCGATCGAGAAGTATACGAATACGAAGCTGGACATCCAATGGATTCCGAGCGCCGCCTTCAACGACAAAGTGAACGTCATGCTGGCGTCGAACGAAATGCCCAAGCTGCTGAAGGTGAACCAAACCCCGAACGTCGTCAACGCGATCGAGTCGCAGCTGTTTTGGGAAATCGGGCCGCTGCTTAAAAATTACAAAAACATCGCCGCCCAAAACGAGCAGTTTTTTCAAAACATTTCGGTCGAAGGGAAAATGTACGGCATTCCGCTGTACCGCAACATGGGGCGCGGGGCGATCGTCTACCGCAAAGACTGGCTCGACCAGCTCGGCCTCAAGATTCCGAAAACGATCGACGGCTGGTACGATACGCTGCGGGCGCTCACGCTGAACGATCCGGACAAAAACGGCAAAAACGACACGTACGGCATCGTGCTGAACAAAACGTACAACCAGGGCGCGGCCTCGATGCTTACCCGGCTCGCCGTGGCGATGGGCGGCGTCAACAAATGGGGCGTCGACAAGGACGGCAATTTCACGCCGGAATTTATGACGAAAGAGTTCGCCGACGTGCTGAAGCTGTTCCGCCGGCTGTACGAGGAAAAGCTGATCAACCAGGACTTCGCCGTGCTCGACGCGACCGAGGCGGAGAAGCTGTTCGACACGAGCCGCGTCGGCGTCCGGTTCGCCGTGGCGACGAACGGCAAAAGCCAGCAGGACCGGCTAAGCAAGACGGCGCCGACCGCCGTCGTCGACGTGGCGAGCTTCGAAGGGCCGCAAGGCATCCGCATTTCGTCGGAGAACGGCAACAACGGCTTCCTCGTCGTCCCGAAGTCGTCCGTCAAGACGGAGGCCGAGCTGAAGCGGGTGCTCGCCTTCCTCGACAAGCTGATGGACCCGGACATGTCGACGCTGCTGCTGCGCGGCATCGAAGGGACGCATTTCGCCAAGACGAGCGACAACCGGACCGAGTTTATCGGCGACGGCTTCAACGTTTTCCAGCGCGAGGTGAAGCCGTACCGGGACAATTTGCCCGTGCTCGAAGGGTACAACGTCGCTCCGCTCAAGGACGTGCCGATCGGGGAGAAGGGGACGAAGATGGAGGCGGACGGCATCAAATATATCGTCTCCAACCCGGCGCTGACGCTGACGTCGGCGACGTTTTCCGAGCGCGGCCAGGAGCTGGAGCAGCAGATCAACGACGCCCAGACGAAATTCATTATGGGCAAAATCGACGAGGCCGGCTACCAGGACGAAATCGCCAAATGGAAAAAAGCCGGCGGGGATAAAATTATGGCCGAGTACAAGGAGTCGTACTTGAAGCTGCGGAAAAAATAACGCCAGCGTTCAGGCGGATGGGACGTGCGAGGGAGGAAGGGCGGCGGCCCTGCGATGAAGCCGGCAACCGGCGGATCGCCGGGCCGCCGGCTTTTTTTCTACGACGGCATCATTCTGAAACCGTGCGGGTACTGCAAAGGATAGCGATCCTTTGGACCCTTTATTTTTGCCGGAAAACGTATTTTTTGCAAAAATAGCAGACGTTTGGGACGCTTATTTCCTCCGAAATCGGCCGAAATCGTCTCTGCGTAGCGAATTTGTTTCATTAGGAGTCCCAAAAGACCGCTAATTGTTTGAAATGGAGGATCCTGTTCGGTTAAGAGACTTCAAGGACTGCTATCTATTTCGAATCCAATCATGGCGCAATACTCGGAACGCTTCGTCGATTCCACGTTGCGGAGCTCATGCCCGAAGACAAGGCCGCCGCCGTCAAACGGCTGCAAGAGGAAGGCCATAAGGTCGCGATGGTAGGGGACGGCATCAACGACGCACCTGCGCTTGCGACCTCCGACCTTGGCATCGCGATGGGCGGAGCCGGCACGGACACCGCAATGAACTAACGGGGTACGATAGTGGAGGAGTTCCTACGCGGGAGCTCCTTTTTCGTTTTTTGAAAGGGAGTTTGAGCACCGTTTCAGCTGCGGCTTCCGGGTTTACGAATCGCTGGCGCCGGGTTTGAATTGATCATTCGGCGAACTGCAGCTGCGCGAGGAGGTAAATAGGGCCGAATGAGCGGCGCCTGGGACATCGATCGCAGAAGTCTTCGATAGCATTTAACCTCATTAAAATGTTGGTTTTATATGACAATGGTGCAAATTTATTGTCGTAAAATCCAAAGATTTTTCAAAATGAAACCGCTATGCTAAAAATAAATGTTAGCGCTTTCAACAAGATCATCGCCTGATCCATTGGTTGTGTACGTAGATGACACAAAAAGAGAAGAGGGAGATGTGTATGAAAGTAAACAAAACGTTCCGTGCCGGCAAACGATCGGCGTGTTCGGCGGCGGCAACGCTGCCGGTCGTCGCCCTGCTCGTCGCCTCATGCAGCGGAGGAAACGCTACGCCGGGCTCCGCAGACAAAGCTCCGGATGCGAAGCAGCCGGAAGCGGCCGCAGCCGCAACGAAAGATTGGACGAAGGAGAAGGTGGAACTGACGTTTTACTATATGTACGACGATGATATAGAACAAGGTTTTCGCGAAGGAGACGGGGCGCGTATTCAGAAGAAATACCCGAATATTACGTTCAAATTTCTTCAAAACAAAAAGGGCACTACGCTGGCCGATATTATCGCTACAAAAACGAATGTCGACTTTTTCGGCGATACGCAATCCGGTGTGGCCAAACTTCGGGATGTCGGTCTAATGGATGATTTATCCGACCTCATAAAGAAACACAAGGTGGATTTGAGCAAAGTCGAACCGAACGCAATCAATGCGTACACATTTGCGGGCAATGGGATTTTACCGGGCCTTCCCGTCAAAATAAACTCCACCGCACTTTACTATAACAAAGATCTGTTCGATAAATTCGGCGTTCCTTATTTGACCGACAATATGACATGGGAACAAGTTTTCGAAACCGCTAAAAAATTGACTCGTTCCGACGGCGGCACGCCTTATTACGGGCTCGGACTCAATATATCCAACATGCTGTATGTAAACGAGAAGTTGCCCGGCTTGGTAAATACGCAGACAAGAAAAGCAACGCTCCATACGGATCATTGGAAGAAAATGATGGAGCGCATCGTGCCGATGGCTACGATCTCGGGGAATCAAGCCGCGAACAACGACCTGGCCAACTACGGAAAATCATACATTCAATTTTACAAGGATCGAAATATCGCGATCCAGGTCGGCAACAACACCATCTATAATATACTCCACCAAAATGGGGATGGCATGAGATGGGATATTGCCACATTCCCCTACTTCGGCGACATGCCGAATGCAGGTCCGAATTCGAGCCCGTATGGCTATTTTATATCCAAGACGAGTCCGAATCGGGAAATCGCGTTCTTGGCCATCGCCGCTTTGCTGGAGGAGAGCGCCCAACTGGACGCAGCCCGGACTGACGGAGCCGTACCTGTCATCAAGAATCGCTCCTTCCTGGATACAATCGGAAAGGATTCGCAATATTTGAAAGGCAGAAACGCTAAAGGGCTGGTACCGAGGATATACGGCGAAAGCATTCCGGTTGACCCGCTTTATTCCGCCGCAACGGGCGCCTTGAACACCGCCTTCTATAACGTAGTGGCCGGCAAGAACGACATCAATACCGCTTTGCGTGAAGCGGAGGAATCGGCAAACCAGAAAATAAGCACACTTGGCAAATGAAGCAACGGGACTGGCGAACTATTTCTTTGATGATCGAAAAAAAAACCGCCCGTTAACGCAGCAAAGCCGCCGATCATCCGCCGGCAGCTTCATTATGGTGTAACCAATTATAACAGCAGCGTCTCCCCATGTATCCGGAAGAGAAGATAGGTGGCCGGACGCCGCTTTTTTGCTTTGGATAAACGGCGCTATTCCTTGACGGAGCCGAGCATGATGCCGTGGATGAAATATTTTTGCAGAAACGGGTAGACGACGAGAATCGGCACCATCGATACGACGATTTTGGCCGCGTTCAGCGTCTTCTCGGAAATTTTCTCCAGCAGCGCCGCCTGGGTCGAGTCGAGCTCCTGGATGTTGATCTGCACGACGAGCTGCTGAATGTATGTCTGAAGCGGATATTGCTCCACGCTGCGCATAAAGATAAGCCCGTCGAAAAACGCGTTCCAATGGCCGACGATGCTGAACAGCGTCACCGTGGCGAGCGAAGGCAGCGACAGCGGTATGAACACGGCAACGAGCATGTACCACGGGCCGGCGCCGTCCATATAGCCGGCTTCGCTCAGCTCCTTCGGCATATTGCGGAAAAAGTTCATCAGCAAAATGACGTTGAACACCGGCACCGCGCCCGGAAGCACGAGCGCCCAAATCGTATTGAACAGGCCGAGCGCCTTGACGGTCAAGTAGAGCGGGATGATGCCGCCGCTGAACAGCATCGTCACGAGCAAAAACCACATGTAGGCGTTCCGGTACGGAAAATGCTTCGGACTTTGCGAGAGCGGATACGCCATCAGGACGGTCAGCGCGAAGTTGATCGCCCCTCCGAGCAGCACGCGTTTGACGGATACGTAAAACGAATGGACGAAGTGCGGCTCCTCCATAATTTTGCGGTACGACTCCAGGGTGAAGCCTTTCGGCCACAGCTTGACGAAGCCGCCGGCCGCGGCCGCGTTGTCGCTGAACGAGACGGCGACCGTATGCAGGACCGGGCCGAGCGAAACGAACGAGAGGAGCAGCATGACGGCGAGCAGCGCCGCCTCGGACAGACGGGCGGATACGGTTCGGTTGCGGACCACGACGGTTCACCGCTTTCTTCAAAAAATCCGGTAATTCGCGTACTTGTACGCGAGACGGTACGAGATCACGATCAGAACGAAGCCGATCGCCGATTTGAGCAGGCTGACGGCCGTGGCGAAGCCGTATTGGGCCTGGACGAGACCGACGCGATATACGTACGTGTCGATAATGTCGCCGGAATCGTAGACGAGCGGATTGTACAGGTTGAATATTTGATCGAAGCCGGCGTTCAAAATGTTGCCGATGCTGAGCGTTCCGAGCAGCACGACCGTGGAGGCGAGCGAAGGGAGCGTAATGTAGAGCAGCTGCTGGAAGCGCCCGGCTCCGTCCATCTCGGCGGCCTCGTACAGCGACGGATTGATCCCGGCCAGCGCGGCCAAATAGACGATGGCGGCGAAGCCGAACTCCTTCCAAATATCGCTGCCGACGACGATCGCCGGAAACCAGGCGTTGCTCGCGAGGAACAGAATCGGCTCGAAGCCGAGTGATTTCAGCGTCTGATTGACGATGCCGCCGAGCGACAGCATGTCGATGACGATGCCGGCCAAAATGACCCACGAAATAAAATGGGGCAAATAGACGACGGTTTGCACCCAGCGCTTTACCGCCATCATCCGCACTTCGTTGAGCAGCAGCGCGAAAACGAGCGGAACGACGAGATGCGCGACGATTTTGCTCAACGCGATAAAGACGGTGTTGAAAAAGATGACTTTGCCGTCGCGGATCTCGAACAAGTAAGCGAAGTTTTCCAGCCCGATCCATTCCGAGTTCCAGATGCCTCTGCCGATTTTGAAATCCTGGAAGGCGATGACGATGCCGAACATCGGCACGACGTGAAACACGATCAGCAGGACGACGCCGGGCAGCAGCATCAGGTGGTAATGCTTGTGGAACGATTTGACGTTCATGGTCCGGTTCTCCTCCAAGCAGCGGCCGGGACGAGCGAGGGCCCGCCGTCCGCACCGGCGGCGGCGCCCCCGGCGCCCCCGGCGCCCGTTACTTGCCTTTGGATTTGTTCACTTCGTCCTGCACTTCCTTCGTAATTTCGTCGCCGCCCTGCGCCTTCCAATCGGTTACGAATTTGTCGAACGAATCGAGCGGCGCCTCGCCCATGACGATTTTGAGAAACGATTCCGTCTCGAGCTTTTGCAGGTTCGCCCATTTCCGTTCCATCGTCTTCGTCGTCGCCGTATATTCGCTGTACACTTGATTCATGCTCCGCCTCAGCAGCTCGGCGGGAGTCGTATAGCCGTAAAACGCGCGCCACGCCTTCAAATCCGCCTTCGGATTCGCTTTGTCGATCATCGCATTGTCATACAGCGCCTTCATCTCCGAATTGAGCTGCTCCGGCTTGATTTCGCCGTTCAGCGCTTTTTTCAGCGTATCGGCCTTCCGTTCGACCGCGTCGGCGTAATCGTACGTGGCGTTGCCGATCGGCCAATATTCGGCGCTGATCGTGAAGTCGAGCTTGAGCGAGTCGGGGTCGGTCTTCCGCTGGGCGGCGACGAACGTATTGGCGTAAACGACGGCCGCCTCGGGATGCTTCATCCCTTTCTTCACGATAAGAAAGCGGTTGCTCACCGGCACCATCAGGTTGTTGTACCGGCCCTTCGCGTCGGGAATGAGATAAGGCTCGAACTCGGCCTTCGGGTTGTTCGTCATCGTGTCGGCGACGATGCCGCCCGACCACCAAGGCCCGAAAAACATCCCCGCCTGCCCGCCAATGACCGGCTGGTTCAAATCTTTGCGCAGGGCGAATTCTTTGTCGATCAGTCCGGCGGCGTACATGTCGCGCAGCTTGCCGAGCGCCTGCTTCGTTTCCGGCAGGATCGAGCCGTACACGATTTTGCCGGAGCCGTCCTTGATCCAGTTGGACGGATACGCGTTGTAGGCGAGAAACAGCCCTTTCCAATTATGATGGCCCGCCTTGCCGGGGACGTTGATGCCGCTCGAGCCGGTCAGGCCGATCGTATCCGCTTTGCCGTTGCCGTCCGGATCGCGCTCCACGAACGCCTTGGCGATCGCCGCGATGTCGTCGACCGTCTTCGGCGGCTGCAGGCCGAGCTTGTCGAGCCAATCTTTGCGCACCCAGAGCATGCTGGCCGCGTCGGCCTGCACGCTGATGTTCGGGATGGCCATCAATTTGCCTTGGTACGTCGCTTTTTCGAGCGCCTTGTTGCCCGTCGACGCGTACAGCTCCTTCGTGAGCGGGGCGGCGTACCGCTCGTAAGCTTTGCTCAAATCTTCGAGCTGGCCCGCTTCGGCGAGCGACAAAAACGTCGCTTCGTCGACCAGCAGCATATCCGGGATGTCGCCGCTGGCGATGGACAGCTTCGACTTTTGGTCGAAGTCGGGGCCCGAGGCGTACCATAATATTTTAACGTCAATGTTCGTCTTGTCCTTGATGTAGCGCGTATACTGGTTGTTTTCGACCGTGTCTCCCGCCGCCAGCTTGGCGCCGGCGCTGACGCTTTTGAACGTGGTCACCTCGATCGGATTCGGCATCCGGTACGGGTCGATTTTGGCGGGCGGGTTCGTCGCTTCGGCGGCGCCGGGCTTTTGGCCCGCTCCGCCGTCCGCCCCCGGGCCTTCGCCTCCGCAGGCGGAAGCGAACGCGGCCAAGGCGGCCGCCATCACGAGCGTTTTCGCGTATTTCATACAGGTCCCTCCAGCAAACGTATTGGTCCCTCAAGGTAAAGCATCGCCGCCGCGTTCGCATCGGCGCCCGGCCGCTCCGGGCGACGCCGGACCGCACGAGCCGCGTTCGACCATTTCGGTCGGGATGAGCGCCCGTTTCACCGACGGGTTGCCCGATGCGCAGCGCTCGATAAGCAGCTTCGCGGCTTCACGGCCGAGCTCCTCGCTGTTCAGCTTGACGCCGGTCAGCGGCGGGACGAATTCGGCGGCGAACACCGACTCGTCGCTGAACGCGATGACCGACAAATCGTCCGGGATGGCGATTCCGAGCTCCGCCGCCGCTTTGTAAACGCCCAGCGCCATTTTGTCCGTGTCGGCGATGACCGCCGTCACGTCCGGGCGCCGCTGCAGCAACGATTTGGCGACGGAGTAGCCGAACGCGGACGTCGTCGCGGCCGGATCTTTGTGGACGAGCAGCTGCGGGTCGAACGGGATGCCGGCCTCCTCCAGCGAGCGCCTGTAGCCGAGCCCGCGGTCGGCGGAAACCGTTTTGCCGGCGGACGCGTTCAGAAACAGGATGCGCGTATGTCCGAGACGAAGCAAATAGTCGGTGACCTGCCGCCCGTTCGCCACGTTGTCGTTGTCCACGTAGCACACCTTCGACTCGAAGTCGCCGGGAGGCCGGCCGACTACGACGAGAGGAAGGCTTTGCCGAAGCCGGTCGGCGATGCGCGAATCGTTCTCGACCGGGTCCAGCAAAATGTCGCCGTCCACCGGCTCCGACGACAAATGCGGCACTTCGTTCAAATACGTTCCGGACAACGGATTGACGAGAAGACGGTAACCGTTCGCATTGCATTCGCTAAGCACCCCGTTGAGCAGCGAAAGGTGAAACAGGCTGAATTTGACCGACTCGCCCGGCATGTTCAGTCCGATGATGCGCGTCGTCTTGCTCGCGAGGCTTCTCGCCCAATAGTTCGGCTTGTAGTTCAATTGGCGGGCGGCGTCGAGCACCCGTTCCGTCACTTCTTTGCTGATCGGCCGTTTTTGGCTGAACACGCTGGATACGGTGCTCTTCGAAACGCCGGCCGCCGCGGCTACGTCGTCGATCGTTGCCAAGTACCCTCCTCCTTGCTCTTCGCGAAATTCGGTAACCTGACCGTTTCTTTCACATTAAACCGGTTTTATAAACGGAATGTTAGGCGGATGTTGATATTGTATTAAGTTCGGAAGCGCTTCATGATACGTTCGCGGGGCAAAATCGCGAAACCGGTTTAACGGCGCCGAGGTTGGGCCTCGCACGTTTGCCGTTTTGCCGATGTGGACCATACTAGGGAAAGGACGGGCGGCGCATTGTAAATTTTATGTCATGCAAAGGAATCGAACCGGGACATGTCGAATGATGTCCGATGTGGTGAAATCGAGGCGAGAAGGATTGAATGCGCGATGATCGAATTCAGGCATGTGAAAAAAGTATACGCAAACGGGACGATCGGCCTAAACGATATCAATCTGACGATCGGCAAAGGCGAATTCGTCGTCATCGTCGGCTTGTCCGGCGCCGGGAAGTCGACGATGCTCCGGTCGATCAACCGGCTGCACGACATAACCGAAGGGGAGATTTTGATCGACGGCAAGTCGATCACGGCCGCGAAAGGCGAGAGCCTGCGCAAAATGCGCCGCGGCATCGGCATGATATTCCAAAGCTTCAACCTGGTCAAACGGTCGACGGTGCTGCGCAACGTGCTGTCCGGAAGGGTCGGCTACCATTCGACGCTGCGGACGCTGTTCGCGATGTTTCCGAAGCGGGACGTCGAGCTGGCGCTGAAGGCGCTGGAGCGCGTCAACATTTTGGAGAAGGCGTACGTGCGCGCCGATCAGCTGTCCGGAGGCCAGCAGCAGCGCGTATCGATCGCCCGGGCGCTGGCGCAGGAGGCGACGATCATTTTGGCGGACGAGCCGGTGGCGTCGCTTGACCCGCTGACGACGAGACAGGTTATGGACGATTTGAAGCGGATCAATCAGGAGCTCGGCATTACGACGATCGTCAATTTGCATTTCATCGACCTGGCGCGCGAATACGCCACCCGAATTATCGGGCTTCGGGCCGGCCAAGTCGTGTTCGACGGGCCGGTGGCGGAGGCGACCGACGAGGCGTTCTCGAACATATACGGCCGCGCGATCAAGAAGGACGAGCTGTTGGGAGGCGCTGCGCATTGAAGACGCCCGGCACCGTTCCCCGCCCTTCGCGCATGAAGCTGTACAGCTGGCTCGTCGTGCTGCTCGTGCTGTTCGTCGGCAGCGTCTACCAGACGGAGGCGACGCTGACGAAGCTGTTTACCGGAATGCCGCAAATAGGGGCGTTTATCAAAGAAATGTTTCCGCCGGATTGGTCGTTTACCCCGAAAGTATGGAAGCCGATGAAAGAAACGCTGCAAATGGCGATCATCGGCACGCTGCTCGGGGCGCTGTTCGCCTTTCCGACGGCGCTGCTCGCCGCGCGCAACGTGACGCGCACGCCTTGGCTGTCGCTTCCGGCACGCATGATCATGAACCTGCTGCGGACGATTCCGGACCTGCTGTACGCGGCGCTGTTCGCGGTCGTCGTCGGGTTCGGTCCGACGGCCGGTACGCTCGCGCTCTTTTTCTTCACGTACGGCATCATTTCGAAGCTCGCCTACGAGTCGGTCGAGGCGATCGATCCCGGCCCGCTCGAAGCGATGACCGCCGTGGGCGCGAACAAGCTGCAGTGGATCCGCTTCGGGGTGCTGCCGCAGGTGGCGCCGACGTTTCTCGCGCATTTGCTGTACACGTTCGAGGTGAGCATCCGCGCGTCCGCCATACTCGGCTTGGTCGGCGCCGGCGGCATCGGGCTGCTGCTCAAAAACGTGCTCGACCTGTTCCGCTACGACCAGGCGTTCGTGCTCATCCTGATGACGCTCGTCGTCGTCATCGTCATCGACACGATCAGCACGCGCATCCGCACGCTGCTGCTGAAAGGGACGAAGCGGCCGCTGTCGCCGGCGGCCGGCCGTACGGGCTGGATCGCCGGCATCGTCGTCGCCGTGCTGCTCGTCCTCTGGTCGCTGCAAGGGCTCGAGTTCCAGGGCATTCAGGAAACGGCCAAAGTGATGTCCAAGGCGATGATCAAAGGGCTGCTGCACCCCGATTGGAACTACGTCTGGCTGCCGGAGGGCGAAGACCTGGTCCGCAACCTGCTGCTGACGCTGTCGATCTCGTATCTCGGCAACATCGTCTCGATGGTCGTCTGCGTGCCGCTCGCCTTCTGGGCGGCGGCCAACATGAGCCGTTCCCGGCTCGTGTCGGGCAGCGGCAAAATCGTGCTCAGCATCATCCGCACGGTGCCGGAGGTGATCATGGCGATCATCTTCATCAAGGCGGTCGGACCGGGCGCGTTCGCCGGCGTGCTGGCGCTCGGCGTCCATTCCGTCGGCATGCTCGGCAAGCTGTACGCCGAAGCGATCGAAAACATGGACATGGGGCCGACCGAGGCGCTGACCGCCTGCGGCGCCAACCGCTGGCAGACGCTCGCGTTCGCGGTCGTTCCGCAGGTGCTGCCGGACTTTTTGTCGTACGCGCTGTACCGGTTCGAGATCAACGTCCGTTCGGCGACGCTGCTCGGCATTATCGGGGCCGGCGGCATCGGCACGCCGCTCATTTTCGCGATCAACGGCTACAGCTGGCCGCGCGTCGGCATCATCCTGATCGGCATTATCGTCACCGTCTCGCTCATCGACTACATTTCCGGCTCTTTGCGGAAGCGGATCGTATAGGGCGGGCGATCGAAAGACTCGGCCTCTACCGTTCGGCGAATGCGAATGGTAGGGGCTTTTTTACCGCCGAGACTATTAAAAACATGGGCCTTCGGGTTTCATCCTTCATCTCGGGCATCGCCTCCAGCATCGCATCGGACGGGGCGGGCTCCATGACTGCTGTTATGCCGAAGCCGGCGTTAATCAAGACGTTCATATAGGTCGAAATCGTACGGTGATATTTGATCTCATTGCCGGTCAAAAACGACGTTTCGCGCACCCCTTCCGATTGATAGTTGTCGACCGGCCAATGCAGTCGGTTCCCCCGGTCGTCATAATACCAATCTTGTCCTTGAAGCGAAGTGAAGATGGGGTGCTCGACCGAAAAAACAAAAGACCCATCCGCTTTGAGGCAATCGTATACTTTTTTGCAAACCGACTCGAACGGTTCGACGTAGTGCAGCGACAACGAGCTGATCACCGCATCGAAATGGGCGTCCGGAAAGTCGATCTCTTCAATCGGCATTTTGATATAGGTAATCAGCGGGTCGTCCGTCATTTCGCGAGCCTTTTGCAGCATGTTTTCGGAAATGTCCACTCCCGTCACGGAGCTTGCTTGCCGCTCGCGGGCATATCGGCAATGCCAGCCGAAGCCGCAGCCTAAATCGAGCACGTGTTTGTCCCGAAAATCCGGCATCAATGCTTGAAATACATGCCACTCTCCCGCAGCTTCAAGTCCTCTGACCGATCTTGGCATTTTTTCGTACGCGGCGAAGAAAGTCGCATCGTCATATTTGTTTTGCTTCATCTTCCTTGCAACTCCTCTTGTACAGGCTGGTTTGGCGCCGCCAGCGTCTCCTCCAAGGCACGGCAGCAGGCGTCCAAATCGGTGACGCCCGCCCAATACAGCTTCAGCTCGCTGCGCATCCGTTTCAACGCGTCGTTCGACAGCTGCAGATCGGAATGAAGCCGGAAGCTGCGTATAATTTCCCGGTACAGCATAAACCGCGACGGCTCGCGGGCCGGAGCCGGGTGATCCGGGGCGAGGCCGCGCTCGGCCGCTTTTTTGAGCGCCGGGATGCTGAGCGTTCGGCGGCGGATTAAGCTCTGGTAATCCATCGAGGTCAGCTCGCGGACCAATCGACCGGCCTCCTCCTTGCGGGGCGACTTGGCCGATACCGCCAGCCCCACGACGAGATTCAGCGTATGGTTCGTCCGCAGCGCCGGCAGCGGCGCGATGTCGAACCGGAACGGAGCGTCGGCGAGCAGGTTCAGCCCGAAATACGTCGTCATAATCATTGTCGCTTTTCCGCCGCGGAACAGCTCCTCCGCTTCTCCGTCGCTTTGGGACAAAAGCGAGGTCAAGCCTTGTTCGTTCAAAATATCCCGGCTCGTCCGGATCGCTTCCCGCACCGCCGGGGCGGAAAAGTCGATGCGGCCGGCGTCTCCCGCACGGAAAGGCTCCCCGCTTTGGAGCAGAAAGATCGGCCAACGGTTGTCGGACAGCGCGTGATAGTAAAAGCCGACGCGCTTGTGTTCCCGGCCGATTTCCGCCGCCACGCGCAGCAGGTCGCTCCACGTCCAGCCGCTGTCCGGCTCGGGCAGATCGTATTCGGCGAAATGATCTTTGTTGTATCCGAGCACGACGGGAGAAAAGACGAAGGGCAGGGCGTGCAGCCGTCCGCCCGCTTCGAACGCCGGCGGCAAAAACGGATACAAGTCGTCGGGCGGCTGCAGGGGCTCCAGGAGCTCCTTCAGCCGGCCGGATTCGTGAAGCTCCGCGAAGCTCAGCTGGTTGAACATGGCGACGTCGATCAGGCCGGATTCCAAATAGTGCTGCATCAAATGAAGATCGTCGAACTTGAACGGAATCGGGATCAGCTCCACGCCGATTTCCGGATGCCGCTGCCGGTACAGCTGGACGAGCTCGCCCAACGCGGCTTGCTTCCGCATGGAGGGGTAATAGCCGAAACGGAGCGCGACGGGAGGCTTCGGCTCCGGGCGTTTCGCTTTATTCCCGATTCTCGGCGCTTTCTCCACGTAGCCTTGCGCGACGAGCAGGTCGAGCCCTTTCCGGACGGAATGCTTGCTGATGTCGTACCGTTCCGCCAGCTCCGTCTCCGAAGGCAAAAAATCCCCGTCGTTCAGCTTCCCGCTCCTGATTTGCTCGCGGATGCCGACGATCATGTCGTCCAATTTCGCCCGCAGGACGGACTGCCTTGTTCTCCGACTCACCTTGGTTCCTCCCGAATGACTGGTTCGTATCTGGTGCGTTCGATCGTGCTGTCGAAGCGCCGCAATCATACCCCCTATTATAAAGAAAACGAAGCCGGATGTCACTCTCGGCAGGTCAAGGCGCGCAACGTCCGCTCACGATGCGGGCCGCCGTCGGAGCGGCGGGAAGCTACGGGCTGGCGGTATTTTTCGTTGACAGCGCTTCCTTTTCGTCGATATAATTCAATCAGATACGTACTACAAACAATTACATACACATACAGCTCATTTAGATTCGTTTGTGGTCGAATCGAGAAGATGGAGGGGGAAGCTTTGCGCGTCATCGTTGCCGGAGGAGGCGCGATCATGGCCGAAAGCGCCGCGCCGCTCCCCGATTCGGTCGGCTTCGAGGAGCAAACGATGGGCATGGTCATCCGCTGCGACCGTTCCGACGGCATTGGAGGCCGTGCCTCTTTCCGGCTCAGTCCGGCCGGGAACGGCGATCGTTGCTGCGAACGCAGCAGACACTCGATTTGAAAGCGATTGCAGTTTTTCAAAGGAGGAAGAATTCAAGATGAAATGGTCCAAAACGATGGGGACGTGCGTCCTCGCCTTTATGCTCGGATTCGGCGCGACGGCGGGAGCGAAGCCGGCGGCCGCGGAGGATGCGCTATCCGGGGCGTACGAGATGCTCGGCACGCCGCTCAAGCGGGTTGTCGGCGTCGGAGGCGCGCCGTTTGACGGCCCGGACGGAACGCCCTACCTGAGCGCCTCCGTGAACGGCTCTCCGGCGCAGTTCGTTTCCGTTCACGCGCTTACGCTGCAGGTGGACAAAGTGATCGAAATCCCCGGAACGTCCAGCGCTCCGTCCATGCTGACCGGCAGCGACGGAAACGTGTATATCGGCACGACGGGATCGGCGGAGCTGTTCCGCTACGTGCCGGGAAGCGATGCGCTCGAATCGCTCGGCAAACCGATCGCGGGCGAGACGTATATTTACGGCTTGTCGAACGGGCCGGGAGGCAAGCTGTACGGCGGCACGTACCCGGGCGGCAAAATGTTCGAGTACGATCCGGCGACCGGCGCCTTCCGCAGCTTCGGCACGCTCGTGCCGGGCGAGAAATACGTAAGGGCGACCGCCTACGATGCCGAACGCGGGCTGTTTTACGTCGGGACGGGAACGAGCAACAAGCTGGTCGAATTCGATCCGGCGACGGGCAGCGTGTCCGCCAACCGGATGCCGGCGTCTCTGGCCACGGAGGAATATCCGAACAGCATCGAGGTGATCGGCGGCAAGCTGTTCATCCAGCTGAACAAATCGTCCAAACTGATCGTAATGGATAAGCTGACGAAAACGATCGAATATACGCGAGACGGCGTATCGGCCCAAGTGCTTCCGTCCCCCGACGGAACGAAGGCGTACTTGTTCACCCCGGGGGATGCCTACGTCCACGCCTACGACATCGCGGCGAAAAAAACCGAGCCCGTTTTTCGCTTCGGCAAATATAACGGCTGGAAATCGGCGAGGCTGATCCCGACCGGCACTCCGCAGGCGCCGGCCTACACGTTGTCCGCGTGGGCGGGGTACAATGCCGCGGTTACGTACGATTTCGCGGCCGCCAAGCATCGGGGCCAACCGATCGACGTGCCGGGTCAGCCGATCGAAATCCGTTCGATCGCGGGCGGACCGGACGGGCGGGTGTACGCGTCGGGCATTCAGGGCGGAGTCGGCATTTATAATCCGGCGACCGGCGCCATGGAGCCGGGTTCGCTCGGACTCAGCCAAGCCGAAGGCATCGCCGCCATCGGAGACGTGCTTTACTTCGGGATTTACCCGCAAGCGCGCCTGGGGGCATTCGATACGTCCCGCCCCGTCGGAACCGGGAACCCCGCCGAAATCGCCAGACTGCCGGCCGACAGCTTGCAGGACCGTCCGTTCGGCATCGTCGGCGCGGCGGAGCTCGGCAAGCTTTTCATGGGCACCGTTCCGCAATACGGCCAGCTCGGGGGTGCGTTCGCCGTCTACGATACGGCGACGAAATCGCTGCAGACGCACCGCAATTTGGTGCAGGATCAAAGCATTATTACGCTCGCCTACAAAGACGGCAAAGTGTACGGGGGCACCTCGATTTGGGGCGCTTACGGCGCGCCGGCTCCGACGGCGAAGGAAGGGAAGCTGTTCGTCTGGGACGCGGCGACCGGGCAAAAGGAGCTGGAGCTCGTCCCCGTGCCCGGCAAGCAGGCCGTCACGTCGGTGATCGTCGGCCCGGACGGCAACATTTGGGGCTTCGACGAGGGCGTGCTGTTCATTTTCGATCCGGCGACCCGATCGGTGAAAGAAACGCACGAGGTGATGCCGGTGCGCTACGCCGGCACCGTATGGTCGGACGCCTTTATGACGACGGGCAAAGACGGCAACGTATACGGAACGGCGCGCGGCGTGTTTTTCCGTATCGACGGCGGAACGAAGCGGGTGACGATATTGGACGATACGCGGCAATTTTCCAATTTGGCGCAGGATACGGACGGCCGTTTGTACATGCGATCGGGTATCGAGGGCAAGCGGCACGAGCTGTGGACGTATACGAATCCGGATCTGGCGCTGGCCGGCGCCCGGGAAAGCGTCGAGGCGTTTTATAAGGCAGGCGAGCTTGCGGAGCCGCTCTACAAGCAGACGAGCAACGATTTGCGGCAGGCGGTCCATCACTGGCAGGCGGGACGGCGGGAGCAGGCGGCGCACTTCGCGAACAAGGCCGCCGATTCCGTGAAGCAGGGCGGCGACTGGACGAGCGAACCGGTACGCGGCGCGCTTTCGGCCAAATTGAACGAAATCGCCCTCCTTTTGCAAGGGGCGGCGGGGGACGGATCGGCGAAAGGGGGATAACGGCGGCCGGCATAACGGTGTCGAGCGGCGTGGGACTTCCCGGGATGGCCGAGAAGGAAATCGCGAACCTGAAAGCGAATGGACAATAGTGCAAGGTTCAGCCGATCGCTTGCGACGGCACCATCATAACGTCCGCAGCCGCCCGTCGGCGCCGCGTCGGTTCGCACGGAGCCGCGCGGCGCCGCTTGGCCTTTCGCCCGGGCGGCGGGACGACTAGGAGTGAGTTTGCGAATGGAACGTGCCGAACAGGCGGCGGTGGCCGCCGCGATGCGCGAGACGCTGCGGCGTTACGTCCCCGTCATCCGCGGATGGACGACGCCGGACGGCAAGCTGCCCGACCCTTACGAAACCGTGTACAGCGAAAATTACGCCCCCGCCAACGCGGCCGCCGTCCTCGCCGCCGTTTGCCGGGCGGGGGATGGCGACGAAGCCGCCGGGCTGCTGGAGACGATGCTCGCCCGCACGACGGAGCTGCTCGGCGACAAAAGCGGGGTGACCCCGTTTTGCCGGGTGTTTCTGTACCATTACGGGCTGATGGCGCTGCTGCTCGCGCCGGAGCAGGACCGCATCCGCCTAGCCGGGCGGTTCGGGAAGACGCTCGGGGCGTACGAGGACGACTGCCCCGTCGTCAATACGAACTGCGCCGCCCTGCAATGGGCGATGGAGCTGTTCGCCGACGCGCTCGGCCTGAAAAAAGCCGATCCCGGGCTGCTTCAGCATCGGCTGGCGTTCATCGCAAACGCGCAGCTCGCCTCCGGCTTTATTAACGACGAGGTGACGGAGCAGGCCAGCCACGACGGCATGCCGATCGCCTACCATGCGTTCACGCTGTTTTTGCTGGCGAGCGCTTCGGCGGTGATCGAACGCTGGCCGGACCGGCTCGAGCCGTATCGCCTTGAGGCCGACGACATCGTCCGCAAGGGGATGCAATGGATGCGGCGGTCGATCACGCCGGACGGCGCGTTCGCCATGGTCGAGCGGAGCGGGTACCAAATGTTTACGTGGGGCGCGTTAACCGCGCTGCTCGCCTATACCGCCCCGGACGGCGAATACGGGGCGACCGCCCGGGACGCTTACCGGAACTGGCTCCCTTACGAGCATGACGACGGAACGTACGGCTGCACGCCGAATCGGCTGCCCCACTCGCTGCGGGTCGGCTTCGAGACGTACACGCATTTGAACATGTACAACCTGCTCGGGCTGACCGGCATTGCCGTGGCGGAGCGCGTGCTGGAGCGCGGCATCCGCCTGCCCGAGCGGCCGGAGGGGCGGCTCGAAGCGGAAGGCGCGCCGGCTTTCGTCGATTCGGACAGCGGGTACGCGTTTTACCGCGACGGCGCGCATTTTTTCGGCTGCACGCTGCGCATGCACAACCGGAAGTACGCGCCGGCGATGCAGGGCTTCCATTTCCGTCACGCCGGACGCACCCTGCCGATCGCCGAGCCGCGGCTGTCCGCATCGCGCAAATTCGGCGGCGAAGCGGATCGCGACGATGTCTGGGAAGGCTGCGCGGCGACCGACGAAGCCGGCATCGTCCACGTTCCCGATATGACGGAGAACGTCGAGACCGCGGAAGCCGCGGGCGGGCTGACGATGCGCTTCGAGAACGACGTTCTGCGCTGCGAGAAGACGATCGCGATCGGCGACGGCGGCGTGACGTGGACGTACGTCGTCGAAGCGAAGCAGCCGTTGAAGGACGTGGGCCACGTGCTGCCGCTGGTCGTCCACGACGGCCGCGACGCGCTGCGCATCGCGACGGGCGGCGACCGGGAGCTGCTGCTGCAGACCGGGCTTCGCCGCTATGCGCTCCGGTATGAAGGAACGGGCGCGCCGGACATGGAGCTGAACCGCTCCCTGCTGTCGGTCAGCGGCGTATCCGCGAAGGTGCGCGTTCGGGCGTCCGGCCCGCTGAAGGCCGGCGGGACGGTCCGCTGGAGCGTCGCGCTCGTTCCGCTTCCGGATGCGCAGCCGTAACGTTACAGTAAGGTTCGCACTGTCAACTATTTATGCCGCGAATCGAATCGGATTTTCACCCCCCGCGGTTATGCCGGCGGGGTGTTTTTTTATCGGCGCCGAAGCGGCGGGGCGAGTGCGAGTGCTGGCGCGGATAGTGTGGGAAAGAGCGCTATCCGGCGCAGCAGGCCGGCGAAAACGCCGGGATAGTGCGCGAAAGCGCATTATCGGCGCCGAAGCGGCGGGTCGAGCGCGGTTGTCGGCGCGGATAGTGCGCGAAAGAGCACTATATGGCGCGGCAGGCCGGTGAAAACGCCGGGATAGTGCGCGAAAGCGCATTATCGGCGCCGAAGAGGCGGGGCGAGTGCGGTTGTCGGCGCGGATAGTGTGCGAAAGAGCGCTATCCGGCGCAGCAGGCCGGCGAAAACGCCGGGATAGTGCGCGAAAGCGCATTATCGGCGCCGAAGCGGCGGGTCGAGCGCGGTTGTCGGCGCGGATAGTGCGTGAAAGAGCGCTATCCGGCGCAGCAAGCCGGCGAAAACGCCGGGATAGCGCGCGAAAGCGCACTGCGCCTGTCCCACGCGCCTACGCCACTACCGAAGCTTGTAGATGGCGTATGCCGGATCGTCCCCGAGCTTCGGATAGTGCGCATCGAGGTACCGCTTCAGCCGTCCGTCCGGGTCGCCGTCGATATATCCTTTGAGCGGCACGAAGTAAGCGGCGCCTTCCCGCACGAAGTAACGAAGCTCGGCCAAAGGGTCCCCCGGCACGCTGTTCGTCACCCGCCAACCGAACCTGCGGGAGGCGTTCAGCAGCGACGGGTCGTCCGTGCCGACGACGATCAGATCGTCCGGTCCGGTGAGCCGCCGGACGATGTCCGCCTGCCGCAGCAGCTCCGCGTCCCGCTTGCCGATGACCGGGGCGACGGCTGCGAAGCTTTCCGCGGCGACGAGAACGAGCGCCGCCGCCGCGAGGACGGCCGGCGCCGCGAACGGCCGCCCGCGTCTCCTCTCCCCCGCCGCGGCCCCCCGCACCGGCCGCGATTGCGCCGTTCGCCGCAGCAGTTCGCCGAGCGGATAAGCGGCGAGCAAGGCGAGCGGCGGCCCCAAAAAGATCAAATAATAGTTGAACCTGATGACGGCGACGATCGTCGCGAGCTCCAGCAGCATGGCGGCCGCCCAAACGCCGACGGCGTAATGGGCGCGCCGGCGGAGCGAGGCGAAGCCGATCGCGGACAGGACTAGGCCGCTCCACGTAAACGCTTTCGGCAGCTCGCGGACGAAAAACGCGGCGGCCTCCTTCGTCCAAAACGCCCGCGCCATGTCCGGCAAAATATGCTTCGCCGCGATGCCGGACACGAAGGCGGCTTCCGCGACCTCGCCGAGCCAGCGGTAGTAAACGAACGGAGGGAGCAGCGCGATCGCCGCGAACGCCCACAGCTCCGGACGGAAGAACAAGCGGCGCCCGAAGCTGACCGCAGCCATGGCGATGAACGCGATGCCGATAAAGACGGTCGGCACTTTTTCGCAGACGGCCAAAGCCGTGAACAGCGCGGACCCGTACAGCACGGCCCGTTTTCCGCCGGCGATCCAAACCGAGTACATGTAGAACGCCCCGGTGTAAAAAAACAGCGCCGCCGACTCCGGCATGATCGCGCGGGAGTACAGCACGTTCAGCGGCAGCAGCCCGTACAGCAGCAGCGCCACATACGCCGCGGCGTCGCCGAAGTACATGCGCCCGATCCGGTACACGAACCAAACCGACCCCATAAAAAACAAAATCGGCACGATGCGGGCGAACGCGTACTCGCAGCCGAACAGCCGGTACAGCGCCGCGATCAGGCCGGTCGTCAGCTGCAGCTCCAGCTGCGCGTAGTTCGGCGGCGGCCCTTCGTAATTCAGCTGCGGATACAGCGGATGGAACCGGTGCTCGGCGAGATTGCGCGCCATGGCCTCGGTATCCGACTGCCGCCACGAGTCGTAGCCGCCGTGCGGGGGGGCGTTCAGATAAGGCAGACGGACGAGCAGGACGAGGGCGAGCAGCGCGATCAGCCATGCGGCGCGCCTCCCCGGCGTCCCGGACGTTGCCGGAGCTTTCACCGTTTGGCTCCGTCGAACGCCGGAAATTCCGGCTCGCTCGCCGGGGACGGATGCTTCACGACGCGAAGGAGCCGGATGTAACCGGCGATCGTACGCAGCGCGTTCATTTTGCTGCGCCCCTCCTTCAAGCCGTATTCGAGCCGCAGCGGCACTTCCCCGGCATTGACGCCGATTTTGCCGAGCCGGGCGATCAGTTCCGCCATGCAGGCGAAGCCGGTCGACGTTACGACGATCCCCCCGTATTCGCGGAACGCTCGACGCAGCGCGCCGACGGAATAGGCGCGAAACCCGCTCGAATAGTCGGTGACGCCGGCGATCGGAAACAGCAGCTTGAAAAAAGCTTTCGCTCCCCGGCTGTACGCTTTGCGCAGCCAAGGAACGCCCCGCTCCTCGCCTCCCGGGGCGAACCGGGAAGCGACGACGAGGTCGAGCCGCTCGTCCCGCAGCTTTCGCACCATGTCCGGTATGAGCTCCGGGCTGTGCGTATTGTCCGCATCCAGCGTGACGAGAATGTCTTTGTCGCCGTAATGCGTCGAAACATGCTCCAGCATCGTCCGCATCGCGGCGCCGAGCCCGCGGTTGGCCGGGTGAGCGAGGCGGCGGGCGTTCGGAGCGGAGCCGATATATTCGGCGAGCAGCGCGGCGGTTCGATCGGTGCTGCCGTCGTCGACGAAGCACAGATGGAGCGAATCGCCGAACCGTTCGCGAAGTCCGTCCAAACGGACGAGCAGCTTGGGCAGCGCCGCTTCTTCGTTATAGACCGGCAAGCCGATCACGATTGTACCGTGTAAGGTCATAAGGAGTCTCCTGCTGTATGGAATAGAGCCCGCGAACGGGTCGCGGCGAACCTGCGCATCGTTTATGGCCGTGAATCGTTAACGGCCTTTATTAACAGAATTCCCCATTCCGTGCGGGACAATCCGGAATTTGAAAAATCGCTCGGCCGCGCAGCAACAAGGCTATAGGCAGCGCCTATACCGTTCATCCGAACTATATATTTCAACAGTGCGGCCGGCAGCGCTACAATGGTGGCAGCCAGCGACTTGCCATTTGCGGAGGAGGAAGCGGCATGGACGACAAAACGGCCCGGGAACGCGCCGAATTATCCGGCAAACTGACGAACGTGCTCGACGCCCGCACGCTGGCCGGCTCGCATCGCAGACTGGCGGAAATCGTCCGCCCCGGCATGACGGTGCTCGACGTCGGCTGCGGTACGGGCTCGATTACGCGCGGGATCGCCGAAGCGACGGGCCCGTCGGGGAGCGTGCTCGGCGTGGACAGCAATGCGAAGCTGATCGAAAAAGCGAGGCGCGCGCACGGCGGCACGCCGGGACTCGCGTTCGAGGAGGGCGACGCGTACGAGCTTGCCTACGAGGAGCGATTCGACATCGTGACGTCGGCCCGGCTGCTCGTCTGGCTGTCCGACCCGCTGCGGGCGCTGAAGCGGATGACGGCCGCGGCGAAGCGGGGCGGACGCGTTGTGATCGCCGACTACAATCATGTCAAAATCAAATGGGGGACGAAGCCTCCGGCCAGCATGCTCGCGTTTTACGACGCCTATTTGCAATGGCGCTCCGACGCGGGACTGGACAACGCGATCGCCGACCGGCTTCCCGCCCTGTTCGAACGGGCGGGACTGGCCCGGGTCGCCGTCACCCCTCAGCATGAGGAAACGAGGCGGGGCGATCCCGACTTTGCGGTGCGCATCGCCATATGGGCGGACACGGCGTCGAGCCGGGGGCCGCAAATGGCCAAGGACGGATACGTGACGGAGCGCGAATACAAGACGGCGGAGGACGAGTATCGCGAATGGATCCGAAGCGATGCCGACTCGCTGACGATGTACATGCTCGCGGTCGAAGGCGTGAAGGAACGATAGAGCGAGCGGCAGGAACGAAGGAGGGACGACGGTGGACGGGATGATCGAAGCGTATGTCCGGTCCGTTCGGAACCGATATCCCGATTTGACGATCCGGACCGCGGAGCCGATCGAATCGGGACAAAACAACTACGTTTTGTTAGTAAACGGGGACTTGATATTCCGTTTTCCGAAGTATGGCGAAGGGATTCGCGCGCTCCGTCTGGAGACGGCCGTGTTGAAGGCGCTGCGCGGCCGGCTGCCGCTGCGCGTTCCGTATCCCGAGTACGAAGCGCTGCAGTCCGAGCGGGTCGGCGACGTGTTCGCCGGATATAAGCGGATCGAAGGCGAGCCGCTGACGAGGGAGCGTTTTGAGGCGATTCGCGACCCCGGGAAGCTGCGCGTCATGGCGGAGCAGCTGGCCGGTTTCATGCGGGCGCTGCACGGAGCCGAGCTCGGGACGGGCGAAGTGCCGGGGCTGCCGGCGTATCGCGGAGCGGCCGAATGGCGCGAGCTGTACGAGCGGATCGAGACGAAGCTGTTTCCGTATATGAGCGAAGCCGGAAAGCGCGAAGCGAGACGCCATTTCGAACCGTTTGTGGCGGACGGCAGCCCGCTCGATGTCGAACCGGCGTGGATTCACGGCGATTTCGGCACGTCGAACCTATTGTACGATCCGGAGCGCGCTTCGATAACCGGCGTCATCGATTTCGGCTTCGCCGGACCGGGCGACCCCGCCACCGATTATGCGGCGCTTCTCGCTTCGTACGGGGACGATTTTTTAAGCATGGTCATGGAGTTCAACCCGGACAGCCGGGCTTATTACGAACGCGCGCTTTTTTACAAAGGGACGTTCGCCCTGCAGGAAGCGTTGTTCGGACTGGAGCACGACGATGCCGACGCGTTTCGGGCCGGCATGGAGCTTTACCGGTAAGCGAACGGCCGCAAAAAACCGCTGTCGAGGCGACAGCGGTTTTTCAACATGCGGCGCGGGCGCTCCATTTTCCGCGTCAATCGTTGTCGCAGCAGCTTTCGCGCTGCTCCATATGGCCGGAGCGCTCGATTTTCGTCTGCAAATAATGTTTGTTGTACTCGGATACGTCGCCCCACAGCGGCACCCGGCCCGCTATGTCCATTCCCGCCTTTTTGAGCGCGTCCAGCTTTCTCGGGTTGTTCGTGATGACGGTGACCGGCTTCGTGCGCAGCGCCTTCAGGACGCGGATCGCGTCGGCGTAATTGCGGGCGTCGTCGGCAAAGCCGAGCTTCAGGTTGGCGTCGACCGTATCGTAGCCGTTTTCCTGAAGAAGGTAAGCGAGCGCCTTGCTGAACAGCCCGATGCCCCGGCCTTCCTGATTGGCGAGGTAAAACAGCGCCCCCGCGCCGCGCTGCGCGATCGTTTTCATCGATTGCCGCAGCTGGAACCCGCAGTCGCACCGCTTGCTGCCGAAGATGTCGCCCGTATGGCAGATCGAATGGAGGCGAATCCACGCGTGCTCCGCATGCTCGAAGTCTCCGTATACGAGCACGCTGGATTGTTGATACTCCGCCAGGTTGGCGGAAGACAGCTTTTCGACGATGCGTTCGAAGCGGTCGGTCGCTTCGTCGCAGTTCAGCCAGCAGTACCAGCTGAACGGAATCGTTTCCCCGTCCAGGTTGACGGGCAGCTTGATCGGTCCGACCAAGTAAATCGCGCCCCGGTCCGTACGAATCGACCGTACCTTATGCTCGAGCAGGTCGTAGACGGCGGGGTCCGGCATTTTGACGTTTGACATATCGGGCAGCTCCTTGTGGCGTCTGGTGGTCTCGTTACGTAGGTTACCCCAAGCGAGCCTGTTCCAATGTCGCGCTAGCGCATTTTTTGCTTCAGCCGCTCGATTTCGCGACGCGGCACTTCGGAATCGAGTTCATAGAGGTCCATAAAATCGGCGATCCGTTCCCACTCCGCGATCGCCTCCACGAGCCTCTGTTCCCGCTCCAGGGCGAAAGCGCGGCTGAACCGTCCGTCGATCAGCTGGGAATCGAGCTGCGCGGACCGCTCCCACGCCTCCAGCGCCTCCCCGATTTGTCCGAGGCGCGCGAGCGTTTCCCCCTTGTAATAATGAAGCATCGCATCCGTCGGGAACAGCTTCAACCCGGCCTGCAGGACGAGCTGCGCTTCCTGCGTTTGATCGGCCGTCAAGTAGCATTTCGCCAAATACCGGTACGAATCCGCTTCGTTCGGGGATTCGCCGAGCCGCTTCTTGTAGAAGTCGATCGATTTGCGGTTTTCGGACAGCTGTCCGCGCACTTTGATGAGCTGCGCGTGAAGCTTGCCGGCGATCCAGCCGTAATCGCCCTTGATCGCGCCGCCGTTCAAGCCGGCCTCGTAGCATCCGGCCGCCTTTCGCAGCAGCCGGTTCGCCTTCAGTTCCAGCAAGAAGCCGTATCCGTGCAAATATTCCGGATTATCCGGCTGCTCGGCGATCGCTTCCTCGTGCAGCGAAACGGCTTCCTGCCATAACGTTTCGTCGTATTCGCGTTCGAGCCGCTGGCGCAGCTCGAATTTGCGTTCGCGTTCCCATTTCAAATGAAATTCGTTCGAACCCATCGTTTTCACGCTCCCCGATTCCGTTTGAACGCTTCCGTCATACTGGCGTCCTTCAGTTCCGCGAACAGCTTGCCGTCTGCAGAAGGGACGGCGTCGAGCTCCCGAAGCAGCGTCTCCGCGACCAAAGCCGCCACGCCGGCGGCGATGCCGTCCCACAGATCAGGGGCGCTCCGCGTCAGTTCCCGCTTCAGCTTGAAGGTCAGTCGGTTCCGTTCCATCGTATTCCCCACCTCCGATCGTTTCCGCCAAACGGGCCAAGCTTCGCCGATATTTCCAGCGCACGGTGCCGGCGGGAATGCCGAGCTGCTCGCCGATTTCGCGATGCTTCAGCCCGGCGACCAGATGCAGCACGACGATTTGGCGCTCGGTAACATCGAGACGCGCGAGCGCATCGCGCAGCTCCATGCTTTGCACGGCCCGGTTTTCCGCCTCGTCGTCGGCCGGTTCTCCGCAGCCGCCGCCCGCCCGTTTTCGCTGCCGATAGGCGTCGTAAGCCAGGTTGCGCGCAATGGACGCGATCCATGCCTTCGGCCGCGTGCCGGTGCGGTACGTATGCGCTTTTTCATAGACGCGAACGAATGTGTCGTGCAGCACGTCTTCGGCGGCCTGCTTCTCCTTCACGATGGCGACGGCGACGGAATAAACGATGTGGCGGTACCGCTCGTATACAATCCGAAGCGCCTCGACATTCCCCCGTGCAACCGCCTCGAGCGCCTCCTCGATGTCCATGGTCCACCTCCCTTTGCCCTTATAACGTTCGGGAAGCCGAAAATGTTGGAGGGAGCGGCGTCCGTTCCATTACGTCATTTTTCTTATAGTATTGGTCAATCCGTCAAGAGTTTTGGCAGGCCGTCCTTGTTTATAATCGATATACCGGTCGCGGAAAGTGGGCGAAGGAGAAGGCGGCCGGGCTGTTGCAGGAGATTCGTAAAAACGGCGAAATGCCGACAAATGCGATGAAGGAGGACGTTATGAGGGGGCTATACCAACGCATGGCGAAAGGCTCGGTCGCACTGCTGGCCGTGGCGGCGATGGTCGGCTGCGCGGCCGGGACCGGTTCGGAAAAAAGCGGCGACGCGCAGCCGCAAGGGAAAGGGCAATCGGAGAAGGCGGACACGGCCTCCGTATCGACGGAACCGGTTACGCTGACGATTTTTAACAGCAGCATGGGAGACGATCTGATGAAAAGCGCGATCGTCGATCCGATTCAAAAGAAGTATCCGTTCATTACGTTGAAGGTGATCAAAAAAGAAAAAGGCTCTCTCATCGAAGATTTGATCGCCGCCGGCTCGGTTCCGGATATTATTATGGGCGACAGCAGCGGGGATATCCCGGTCTACAAAGAACTGGACGTGCTTTACGACATGACGCCGCTCATCAAAAAGCTGAACTTCAATTTAAGCTCCATCGATCCGGCCGTTATCGACGAAGTAAGGGCGTATACGGGGGACTCGCGCATCCTGGCGCTTCCCCGCGGGCATAACACGGCGGTCTTGTACTACAATAAAGACATTTTCGACAAGTTCGGCGCGCCTTATCCGAAGGACGGCATGACCTGGGACGAAGCGATCGATTTGTCGAAAAAGGTGACGCGAATGGACGGCGGCGTGCAGTACCGGGGACTCGACTTCTCGGAGCACGTTCTCATTCCGTACAACCAGCTGTCGCTGCCGGTCGTCGACGCGGCTACGTTGAAGGCTGCGGTCAATACGGAAAAATGGAAAAGCTTGTTCGCCACGCTCAAGCGCGTCTATGAGACTCCCGGAGCCAAGCCGGCCGCCGCGGATTACGGCGGCAAAGCGAGCACGTTGTTTCTGAAAGACAAGACGCTGGCCATGCTCGGCTCGACGCTTATGTTCGGGGCATTGCCCGATGCGGTCAAAAACGGGTTGAATTGGGACGTCGTCACTTTGCCGTCGTTTCCGGAGGCGCCCGGAACGACGATCCAAATGTTCTCGCCCTTCCTCGCCATTTCGCCCGGAAGCAAATACAAGGATCAAGCGTTTTTGGCGATCGCGCATATTTTGTCCGAGGAATACCAGGTGGCGGAGGCGAAGCTGGGCAGACCTAGCGTTTTAAGCACGGACCGCGTAAAGAAGGAGTACGGAACGGAAAACGATTTGCTGAAGGGCAAAAACAAGGGCGCCTTGATCAAAAACAAATTCGCCGTCGCGAGACCGTCGATTACGAAATACGACCCGGCCGCCTACAATATAATGCGCGGCAAGTTCAAAGAAGTCGTGCTGAACGACAAAGATATCAACACGGCATTGCGGGAGGCGGAAGAAGCGATCAACAAAGATTTGGAGCAGAAAAAAGCCGCCAAGTAACGCGGCGAACGACAAAAGCGGAACCGTCGCAAGGGGCGGCTTCCGCTTTTATTATCGCGCCTGCATTTGCGTCGCTCCTACATAGGGACGGAGCGCTTGTATTTTTTGCGGTATTCCTTCGGCGTCATCCCTTCGTGCTGTTTGAATACGAGCCCGAAATACGAATAGTTGCCGAAGCCGACCCGGGCGCAGATTTCGGATATGGACAGATCGGTAAAGACGAGGTCCTGCTTCGCCTGATGGATGCGCGTGTACGCGATGAATCGGGTTACCGTCTCCCCGGTCGCTTTTTTGAACAATCGGCACAAGTAATAGGGAGTGATGTAAAACATTTTGGCCAATTCCTCAAGCGTAATGTCTTCCGCATAATGGCTCGACAAATAGTCGATGATTTGGTGAACGAGCGAGATGTCTCCGCCGGCGCGGTTGTCGGCGGGACGTCGGTCGCTGAAACGGATGCGGTGAATATCCTCCAGCAGCCGGCTCAGCAAAATGCCGATCATTTGCTCGAACCCGGTTTGACGAAGCTCGTATTCCGCATACATTTGGTCGAGCAAAGCATAGATGCGCGCATGCTTCTTCTCGCACAAGACGAAATGCGAATGCTCGGCCTTGCGCTTTTGGCCGAACAAATCGATAACAAGCTTTTTCGTTTCGGGGTTTAACGATTCGGGCAAAAAGTTGATGACGGTCCGGGTGAAGCGCTTACCTGCCGTCGGAGCAGTTTTGTGGATTTGTTTGCCTTCGATCAGAATCAAATCGTTGCCCTGGAACGGATGAATATAACCGCCGTTTATGTAATTCCCCGAGCCTTCATGAAGAAAAAACAGCTCATACCCGCGGTGAGAGTGGAAATTCATATGGAAATGGGCATCCGTATGACGGTATTTGATGAAGAAGGGCAGCTCATGCAGACGTTTATTCGTATAATCGTCCGCGTACTCGTTCCGATTGCCGGATAACAAACCGACACACCTCCCGCTTCAACACGATTCGGCCAGCCGTTGTTAAAATAAGGATAAAATAGATCCGATTTTTTTACAACGGCAATCCGCTTGACCGCACACCGTCCCTTCGCGCATCGTTTCCTAGCCGTTCGGTCCCGGTATGACGCAATCGAGCGATAAGCCTTCCTGCGGACTTTCATCCAGAATGCCGATCAGCGTGCCGATATCGGCGGCCGGTATCGAGGCCGAGGCCATTTGCCAATTTCCGGTTCCCGTTCCTTCAATCGCGACAAACTGATTGGCGCCGTTCAGCACGTACGTCACGATGAGTCGGTACGCCGCCCCTTCGTTCGTCTTGATCCGCATATAATATTGCTGCGGGTACGGCAGCATATTCAACAGTCTGCCCATTACTTTTCCGTTGTGATTTCCGGTTTTGCGCTTTAATACGACGCTCTCTTTGGACAAACTCGTCGGGTCGTGGTGCAAGCGTCCGTTCACATAGTTCAGATCAGCCGCAAACAACGCATGGATCGATTGATGCAGAGCGTTGCTTTTGTTTTGCAAGCTGCCGAAATGAATGTTGTTCACCTGCAAATCCGAACCGTACCATTTGAACAGAGGCCGGATCGTCAACGTTTCCGTTTTGCAGTTCACATTATTGATCGTCGTCGAATTGCGTTGATTGTAGGTTGTTTCCACAATTGTCGTATCTCTCTTGGGGGTACCGTCCAACAAAATATGGTTTACCACGACATTTTTGAAAATCGTATTGGAATAAAACACGATTCCGACCATATGCTTGCTTCCGTCCGCCAGCGTATGCAAACGATGGTTGAAATGCTGCAAATTGATCGTATCGAACACGACGTTATCCGTAATCGAGCCTCTGAACACGCAATGGTAGTTCCAATCGCCGTCGGGCTCGTCGGCGGTTACCGCTCTGACTTCCCCCGTCTCCCGGTAACGGTTGTAGGACGAGCATTCGGCGTTAATGTTTCCGAAATAGCAATGCGTAAACCGGTTGCTTTTGCTTTCGATATAGTCGCCGTTGCAAGCCTCGAACATTAAATTCCCGAAGCTCAAAGCCGAGTAATTGCTGTCGGCGTAGTTATAATGGTCTTCGAACAGCAGGCAGGGCTTGCCGTAGTCCAATATCGATCTGAAATTCATGACGGGGAAATAGAGCTCCCAACAGCTTTTCATGGCGAGGCCCGTACCGTCGACAAACAGGAAATCGATATGGTTCATAACGCCGAACGCAACCCAATCGAGGTACAATACCGCCCTTTGCACTTTGTACAGTTCTTTGAAGCTTCTCGCGTGATCGGTAATGTCGCCGTTGAAGGAAGTGAACGCGAGATTGTCCATCCGAATGTCGGTCATATGGTATTTATCGCTTGAGCCTTCGGCGATTCCTCTTGCAAACGGGTCCGAAAAATCGGCCAGTCCGCCCAATTTCCATACGTACTGTTGATTGTCCTGCATCGGGGCGATGATCGTTTTATTCGCCTTGGTCGCTACGAATCCGTTGCAGCCCTCGATATGAATGCCGTTTCTTCGGAAAATATGCGTATCCGAAAAGCACCAAATCCCTTGAGGAATCCATAATTTTATAGTCGGATCGTTCGTAACGCCCGTGCTCCAGCTTTGCAAAAAACTCATCATATGGGGCTTATTGTCGTACTTGACATTGTTGTTGTCCTGCAGCGATTTGGCCCCGAATTGCCTGAAGTTGACCTGGCCGTTCTCGATCAGAAGAACCGCCTTCAGCCCGTTGTTCAAAGCGTGGCAAAGCCCTCCGTTATCCGCAAGGCTGGCGTCGTTTTTTACGATATAGGTGCCCCCGCCGCCATCGTTAGGCTTATAATAGCCGAGTGTGACGACGATATCGTTTTCTTGCAGCCGGGTTAACGATTTCATGGCGGAAACGGTTGGTGCGAACGTCGCCTTTTGAGTCAACCGCTCCACATTTTCGTTAATGGCGTTGACGAGGCTCGTCTTGTCGTTCGTTTGCAGGTCCGACAGTTCGCCGATTTTGTCGTGGGGATTCCCGGCGGCGTTAATCGTACGAACCAGTCCCCCCGAGGCGACGGCCGCCCCGGCCATGCCAAGCGACGCCATGAGCGCTCTGCGGCTCATCCGTTTGCCGTTAGGTTCCGGCAGTTTTCCGTGCTCCGATTGGCGTCCGCCATTGGCGGCATCGGTCGGCTTCGTATCTCGCTTGCTCATCCCTTTTCCCCTCCGTAATCTCCGTTAAAAAATACCGGCAAATTTCATCCCATTCCGGTTTCCCACGATGCCGCGGTTCCGAGAGTCCTTCCCGAGAATTGAATTATATAAAATAATGTAAGCGTTTAACTATAACGATATTGCCGGAATATCCCGTTATTTTGACTTTTTGGGCGATGGAAGGCCGAACATACGAAAGCAGCCATCCCGAAAAAGGATGGCTGCTCCCTGGTTTGGCGAGTCGGCGCGGCTGCGGCTTGCGGCGACTTATTTGCCGCCGAGCTGCTTGTTCGCGTCGCGCACGACGTTGAAGTTTTCGTCCTTGCCTTCGACATACCCTTTGTGGGTGTAAACGTCGAAAATGGTTTGTTGGCCTACAGGGTCTTTGCCGATGGCGATGAACGCGTCGGAAATTTTTTTCTTCCACTCGGCGCTCATATCCGGGCGAACGCTGATCGTATCGTTCGGGATTTTATCGGTAAAGGCGAGCACCCGCGTTTTTTGCATCACGTCCGGCACGTCCTTCTGCATTTGCGCCCGGATGTCCTGGAATACGGCGACGGCGTCGACCTGGCCGTTCAGCAGGCCGATGATCGCTTTGTCATGGCCCTGGAACTGGACGCCGGTCACGTCGGATACCGGGTCGATTCCGTTTTTCTTCATGAGCAGGGCGGGATATGTGTAGCCGGCGGCGGACGTCGTTCCTTGCCAGCCTATTTTTTTGCCTTTCAAATCTTTGATCTCTTTGATCGGGGAATCCGCTTTGACGACGATCATCGCTTTATACGAATCGACGAGATCGGCCGTAGGCTGTCCGGTTTTGTCGTCCACGCCGAGCCGGGTCGCCTGCAGCAGCAGATCGGCGGCTTTCTTCGTATCGTGGGCGACCACGTAGTTGGTCGGAGGGAGGAAGCCTACGTCGACTTGCTTGGAGGCCATCGCTTCAATGACGGTGTTGTAGTCCGTCGATACGCTGACTTTGACCGGGATGCCGAGTTTTTCTCCGAGCAGCCTTTCCAGCGGCTTCGCTTTCGCCTCGAGCGTCTCCGCGTTTTGCGAAGGAACGAACTGCACCTTTAGTTCTTTCGGCACATACCCCGCCGAAGCCTGGGTTTTGCCCGGGTCGGTCGTGCCCGCCGCTTCCTTCTTCGCGCAGCCGACCGACAGCCCGGCGGCCAGGATGAAGGATAAGCCGATTGCCGATGCTTGTTTGAACATTTGATTTGTCCTCCCTTTTCATGGCACAGCAAAGTAAATGCAGAAAATAGCATATCATATTTTGTAGGCGGTTGGTACGGGCTCCGTGTAAAGTTGTCGTAAAATGACGGCGACCCGTTTGTCATGCGCCAATCGCCCTGATATAGTGGGATCATGAACGAAATGCAGGAGGGAGACCGTTTTGCCTTTGCCTACCGATAGCGACGCCGTACGTCTGACTTTGCTGGAAACAAGCGACTTGCATGGAACTATTTTGCCCATCCATTATGCAAACAATGAGCCCTATGAAGTCGGACTGGCCAAAATCGCCACGCTGCTCCGCCGGGAGAGACGGCGCGCCGAAAGCGAAGGCGGCCTGCTGCTTGCGGTCGACAACGGCGATTTGATCCAGGGAACGCCGCTCGCCTACCATCACGCCCGGATCGACAACGCTCCGCCGAACCCGTTCGTGCTGGCGCTGAACAAGCTCGGCTACGACGCGGCGGTCATCGGCAACCACGAATTCAATTACGGGCCGGGGGTCTTGAACAAAGCGGTCCGGGAATCGCATTTTCCTTGGCTGTCGGCCAATATCGTCAAAGCCGGCACGGAGGAGCCGTTTTTCGGCAGGCCGTATTTGATCCGCGAATGCAACGGGGCGAAAATCGCCGTGTTGGGTCTGACGACCCCGTATATTCCGAACTGGGAAAATCCGCAAAACATCGAGGGGCTCGCCTTCCTTGACGCGGTCGAGTCGGCCAAGCGCTGGGTTCGCTATTTGCGCCGGGAAGAGGGGGCCGACGTCGTCGTCGTGTCGTATCACGGCGGGTTCGAGAAAGACCCGGATACGGGCGAAGCTTCCGAAGCGCAGACGGGCGAAAACCAGGGGTACCGGCTGTGCATGGAGGTGCCCGGCATCGACGTGCTGCTGACGGGACACCAGCACCGGGAAATCGCCGGGAAGTCGGTGAACGGCGTTACGATCGTGCAGCCCGGCCATTTGGGACAAAAGGCGGGGCGGGTAACGTTGACGCTCGTTCCCGGCGATGGCGGAGGCTGGCGCGTGGCCGACAAAACGTCGGAGCTGCTGTCCGTTCAAGGCGTCGTCCCCGACCCCGAGGTGCTGGAGCTGGCCCGGCCCTACGAGGAGGCGACGCAGCGGTGGCTCGACACGCCGATCGGCTCGATCGAAGGCGACATGACGGTGCGCGATCCGATGCGGCTGCGGATGAAGGACAACGCGCTCATCGAATTTATCAATAAAGTGCAGATGGAGACGTCGGGCGCGACGATTTCCAATACGGCGCTGTTTACGGACGAGTCTCCGGGGTTTCCGCCCAACGTGACGATGCGCCATATCGTCTCGAATTACATTTATCCGAACACGCTCAAGGTGATCCGCATTACCGGACGCGACATGCGGGCCGCGCTGGAACGAAACGCGGAATATTTCGTACTGGACGGCGAAGGCCGGCCGGCGATCAATCCGAAATTTGCGGTGCCGAAGCCGCAGCATTACAACTACGACATGTGGGAAGGGATCGATTATACGCTCGACATTTCGCGCCCGGAAGGGAGTCGCGTCGTCCGCTTGACGCACCGGGGCGAGCCCGTCGATCCGGACGCGGAGTACGACGTCGCGATGAACAATTACCGGGCGGGAGGCGGCGGAGATTACGCGATGTTCCAGGGGAAGCCGGTCGTGAAGGACATCCCGACCGACGTTTCCGAGCTGATCGCGAATTACATTTTGGAGCGGAAGACGGTCGTCGCCACGGTCGACGGCAATTGGGAAGTGATCGTCGGCGGACGCTGACCCCGACGGGGACGTGCTCTCAAGCGAGGGTGAGGCGAGGCGAGGAGCGAGGACGCATCAGACCCGCGAAAGCGGGGAGGGCGTCCTTTTTGTGCTGCGGGAGAGGGGCACGCGATGCCCGATTTGGAGCAGGGGGGGGCGCCCGAACGTTCGACCCTGTTGGAGGCGGTCGGCGGGCATCGCGGGTGCCGGGCGGGCGCCGTTTTGCCGGCCTGGCTGCCGGTGGCTGGATATAGAAGACGTTCGGGACCGTTAATGGGGAGGTTGCGGCCTGGGGCGATATTAGCGGACGAAAGGGACTGTCAGTTTCGTCCGATGGGCGCGCGTTCGCTTACCGAACGAACGACAAGCGCTTTGCACGTATGCGCCTCGTCCTCTTTTTTTATGAACCGATTTCCATATGTTGAATGAGGGGCGAAAACGGTTGAAGCACAAACGGAGTACCGCAGGCCAAGAAGGAAAAAGAAGTTGACCCTTCCAAGGCGATCTCGTAAAATCAATATGATGACTCTTGTTTAACATACTGAACTATCGATAGAAGGGGAGAGCGTCTTGAAATTACGCAGCAGCGAGTGGTTCGAGAACGACAACGCCGAGCTGACTTTCCAGCACCGCTCCGCGATGCGGGCGATGGGGCATAACCCGGAATCGTTCGTGGGCAAACCGATCATCGGCATTTTCAACGCATGGAACGATTTCAACAGCTGCAACTACCCGCACAAGGAATTGGTCGAGTTCGTGAAGCGGGGCGTGCTGCTTGCGGGCGGCTATCCGATCGAGATGCATACGATTTCGACGCCGGCCGATTTCATGAAGCCTTCCGACCTGATGTACCGCAATTTGCTCTCGATGGACGTCGAAGAAAGCATCCGTTCCCAGCCGATCGACGGCGTCGTGCTGCTGTGCGAATGCGACAAGACGGTGCCCGGCCAGCTGATGGCGGCGGCCAGCTGCGATTTGCCCGCGCTGCAGCTCGCGGCCGGTCACCGGTCCTCCGGCAGCTTCCGCGGCAAGACGGTCAATTACGGCACCGATTTGTGGACATATTCGGACGACTACAAGGCGGGTCTGCTGCCGGAGGAAGATTGGCGGGAGCTGGAGCAGTCGATTTCGTGCAGCTTGGGCGGCTGCCCCGTCATGGGAACGGCGTCGACGATGAAGAGCCTTTCGGAAATGCTCGGCATGATGCTTCCGGGCACGTCCAGCATTCCGGCCACGCACGCGTCGCGCAAGCAGGCGGCCGAAGCTACCGGCCGGCGCATCGTGGACATGGTGCGGGAACATTTGACGCCGTCCAGGCTGATGACCGAGCAAGCGTTCCATAACGCGATCAAGCTGGTGGCGGCGCTCGGGGGCTCGACGAATGCGGCGATCCATTTGACGGCCATTGCCGGGCGTCTCGGCATCCGCATTCCGATCGAGCGCTACGAGGAGCTGACCGAAGGCATTCCGCTGATCGTCAATTTGCAGCCGAGCGGCTCGCACAGCATGGACGATTTTTTCAAGGCGGGCGGTTTGCGCAAAGTGATTCGCAACCTGCTGCCGAAGCTGGACGCCGACTGCCTGACGTGTACGGGAGAAACGCTGCGGGAAACGTACGGCCGCGATTTGCCCGATTACGCGGACTCGGACGAGGTGATTTCCACGCTGGACGCTCCGTTCAAGGAGAAATCGGGACTCGCCGTCCTGAAAGGCAATATTGCGCCGAGCGGGGCGGTCATTAAAAAATCGGCCGTCTCCCCGCATCTGTTCAAGCACCGCGGACAAGCGGTCGTGTTCGACGATTACGAGGACATGCTCGCCCGCATCGACAGCGACGACCTGGACGTCACCGCGGACAGCGTGCTCGTGCTGAAAAATTGCGGCCCGGTCGCGATGGGCATGCCGGAATGGGGCTCGATCCCGATTCCGGCCAAGCTGCTGCGGCAGGGGGTCCGCGACATGGTGCGGATCAGCGACGCGCGGATGAGCGGAACGAGCTACGGCGCGGTTGTTTTGCACGTCGCGCCGGAGGCGATTGTCGGAGGGCCGCTCGCGATCGTGCGGACGGGCGATTGGATCGAGATGGACCTGGAGGCGTCGGTGCTGCGCGTCGATTTGGACGATGCCGAAATCGAAGCGCGCCTAGCGGCGTGGAGCCGTCCCGAGCCGCGGCATAAGCGCGGCTATCCGCGGCTGTTTGCGGAGCATGCGCTGCAGGCGCCGGAAGGGTGCGACCTCGACATTTTGCGGCCGAACAGCAAGGAGGAAGCGAAGTTCGTTCCTCCGATCGTCGGACGGGGCTGACGGGGAGCGCTGCCGGGCCGATGCGCGGGCTCGTAGCCGCCGAGTAGGCCGCCGATAGTGCGCGAAAGAGCGCTATCGGGCTGTGGGGGCGGCGAGATAGGCGAAATAACGCGCGAAAGAGCGCTATTTCGCCCGGCCCGGCCGAGCGACCGCCGCACAGGCCGCCGATAGTGCGCGAAAGAGCACTATCCGGCTGTGAGAAGAGGCGCGAAAGGCGAAATAGTGCGCGAAAGAGCGCTATTTCGCCCGGCCCGGCCGAGCGACCGCCGCACAGGCCGCCGATAGTGCGCGAAAGAGCACTATCCGGCTGTGAGAAGAGGCGCGAAAGGCGAAATAACGCGCGAAAGAGCGCTATTTCGCCCGGCCCGGCCGAGCGACCGCCCGAGCGGGCGTATACTTATGAAGAAAGAGGGACGACTGCATGTCCGATTTGCATAGAAGCGTCAAAGCCGATCGTATCGTACAGGACACGCTGGAGCTCGTCCGCATCCCGAGCGTTACGGGGGACGCCCGAAACGTGGCCGACCGGTACGAGCAAATGCTTCGGGACGTCGGCTGCTCGGTCGAGCGGTACGAATTTTACCCGAACAACCCGACATTGGTCGCGACATACGGCGGGGAGAACGAAGGCAAAACGATTTTGTTCAACGGCCATATGGACGTCATCCCCCTCGAGCACGCCGAAGCCGAGGTGCGCGACGGACGCGTGTACGGCCGGGGGACGAACGACATGAAAGGCTCGCTCGCCTGCATCGTCGAAGTGCTGCGGGTGCTGGGCGAACGAAACGTCCGCCTGCCGGGCAAGCTGCTCGTCGTCGCGAGCAGCTTGCACGAAAGCCCTGGCGGCCGTGGGGAAGACTTGATCGCCCTCACCGAGCGGGTGCCGCTGCAAGCCGACGCCGTCGTCGTCATGGAGGGCGCCACGACGGAATGCACCGTCGCGCAGCTCGGCTCGGCGACGTTCGAAATTACGATCGAGCGCGACGGCGAGCCGAGCCACCAGCTCCATACGCCGCCGGGAACGCCGCACCCGATTACGGTCGCCGCCGAGGCGGTGGAACTGCTCGAGCGCTGGAATAAAGACCTGGAAACCGACTTTATCGAAGATATCGGCTACGCCTCGTATTTCGTCGGCTCGATCCACAGCGGGCAATTTTACAATCAAATGCCGAACAAGGCGGTGCTGGTCGGCGTTCGCCGCTACAACCCGCTGGAGAAATACGACAAAGTCGAAAGCGTCTTCCGCAACGGTCTCGCCGAACTGGCCGCACGACGCGGCGTACGCATCGAACTCGATCTGAAAAAGGTGCGGGACGGCTACCGCATCGACAAAAACAGCGAGGCGGTCGCCGCGCTGCGCCGCGCCGTCACCTCGGTGCGCGGCGGCGAGTTTCCGTCCGTCGGCAAAAAGCTCGTCACCGACGCCGGCATATTGGCGAACGCGCTGGGCGTGCCGGCTTTGTGCCACGGTCCGGACCAGCTGACGGCGCACGGCGACGTCGAATACGTGGAAATTCGCGAGCTCGAGCTGGCCGCGCAGGCGTATTTGCGGTTCATCGAAGAATTTATGGGGATAGCGGCCGCCCGGTAACGGTTCGAACGAGCGACAAGCGGAGACGACCGGCGTCCGACCGGCCCAAGAAGCGAAGCGAGCGTCCAAACCGACCGGGCGCCGGGCCGCCCGGGCAGCGGGCTTCGCCGCAAAGCATCGAAGCGGCGCGCCCCCACGAAGGCGAAAACGCCTTCCAAAGCCAACCGGACCGTCCCTCGGGTACACCGAGAGGCGGTCGGTTTTTTTCGTAATCGGCGAATATTGGTATAAATAATCTTTCCAAGATCTTGGGCTTGCTGAATTTTTTTTCATCCCATATAATTGTAATGTTACCAAAGGTAATGAACTTACTAAGGTGAAAGGAGGCGTGCGGCATGCAAAACATGTTGTTCAACGGCAAAACTGGGGTGTACCGCTTTTAACCGAATACGACCGTAACTTAACCTTCACCTGATGCGCATATTACATAAGACGACACAGGCACGATGCGGGTTATCGTGTTTTTTTGTTCCCTTTTTAGGGACGAATCCGCCGCTCGCGGCTTTCGAACGTACGGTTCGAATTTATTCTATAGAGGAGGTGAAACGATGAAAGCGCTCAGCATTGTTCCAGTCGGATCGGTTTTGGCAACAAAACAAGAGGAGGTTTTCATCAGTGAGTTACAAAAACGGAAAGGATTTTCTTCCGCCTAGCCTGCTTCAGGAGCTGCAAAAATATATTCAAGGCGAGCTTGTATATATACCGAAGTTGGAACAAACGAGAGCCGGTTGGGGCGAAAATAACGGAACGCGCAAGCTGATCGAGAAACGGAACCGCGAAATATACCAGATGTACAAAAGCGGCACGAGCGTGCTCGAGCTGATCCAGCGCTTCCATCTGTCCGAGGACAGCATCCGCAAAATTATCGTCAAAACCCGGGATCTCGTGCAGAACGTGGCGAAATGAGGGACGGCGCCCGAACGGTTAAGCCCGCAGCGTCAGTCCCCGAGCCATGCGCGAAGACGCCTCCGCGACCACTTTGAAGTGGCGGCGGGGGCGTTTTTTTGGCGTTTCGGAAAGTTTTGGTTTGTCTAGCGAACCGGTACAGGTTTATCAGTGGAAAAATGATCGTTTTTCAGGCTAACGAATCCGGAAACAAAGTCAAACCCCCGCATTCGGCTCCGATAATGGTTGCCGGGTTCGCAAGCCGTCGACAGCCGTTTTTTACGGGTTGCCCCGACAGGCTTGCGTTCGCCTTGTCATTTGACGGACCGGCGGTCAGCATGTACATTGAAAAAAGCATAAACCGCAGAGGAGGCGCCGCCATGGCCCGAATACCGAAACATCCGCAAAGCCGGAAACTTCACCCGTTAACCGGGGCCGATCGCTCGATCGTTCGTTCAACAGAAACGGGGACGCCGCAGCCGGACATGACCGCAGCGCGCGAGGCGGCGGACGGGAGCGGAGGCGCGCCATGATCCGCGTCTTCGTGTACGGAACGCTGATGACGGGCGAGGCGAATCATGGCGTGGCGGCGCCGTACGTACGGTCCGCGGAGCCCGGAGCGGTGCGCGGCACGCTCGTCGACGCCGGAGCGTACCCGGCGCTCGTGCTCGGGAAGCCGGGCGGCGGCGCGGCCGGGACCGTCGTGCGCGGCGAATGGCTGACCGTCGGCGAGGACGGGCTGCCGGCGATGGACGCGCTCGAAGACTATTTCGGGCCCGGCGACGAGCGTAACGACTACGAGCGGGTGCGCGTCACCGACATCGACGGCGTTCGCTCCGGCTGGGCGTACGTATGGCGCGATGCGCGGGGCTGCCCGGCGATCCGGTCCGGCAGCTGGCGCGAGCGTTAAGGCAAATCGCGCCGGCGAATTTTTTTTGCGCGCGGACGGCTGCAACGAGATGCTATAATGATCGAGTCGAAAATAACGAAGATTGTCGAAGGGCGGCGAAAGGCGGCATGGCGGGCAAACGGATCCTGCCGCCGACGGCGAAACGGCCCTCCGCTTTCTTCTTGCGAAAACGCTTGCGGAAAAAGGCCGCTCGATTGCGGAAGCCGAAGTCGGCGGCAAGCGAGCAATAAGCGGGGAAGGAATTGCTCGGTGCGATGCCGGAAAAAACGGAGCGGAAGCGGGCAAACGCCTGCGCGGCAAGGCCGGCGGAGCGCCGCTGCCGCGTATTTGTCGGGAGGAGGAAGGTATCCGAGTCGCCGAAGTGAAAGTGAGACTGGATAGAATCGAGGTGGAAGTGAAGTAGCATGAATGAGCGGCGCGAGCTGGACCGTTACGAGAAAACGATGCAAAGCGACAACCTGATGAAGGAAGGCAAAGCCCGGTTTCTTGAAGAAATGCATAAACAAATTCGCGAGATGGAACGTCTACTTGATCGAATGGAGGAAAGCTTCGACGGTCCGCTTCCCGCCCAGCTGTATCGATACGCGCATACGCTGAAGGGCAGCGCGCCCGTATTCGGCTTCGCCGGCGTCGGCGCCGCGGCCGGGCGGCTGGCGGACGAATGGGAATGGACGCTGGACGGGGCGGCAACCGGGCCCTCCGTTGGCGAATGCGTCGCGAACGGCAGGACGAGCTTGATGCAGCTGAAGATGGAATGGAGCGTCCTGCAGCGCCAGCTGCTCGCGGGCGAGCCGAACGAGCACGGTCCGCGGCAGTACGGCGCAGCCCGCGCCGACAAGCTGCTCGTCGTCGACGACGACGACGTGCTGCGCTCGTTTCTCGTCCGCCGGCTCGAGCTGGACGGCTATGCGGTCGACGAAGCGGAGTGCGTGGAGGCGGCGAAGCAGAAGCTGCGGGAGAACGCGTACGATCTCATTTTGCTCGATCTGATGCTGTTTCCGCAGTCGGGCTACGAGCTGTTCGATTATTTGAAGGAAGACCCGAGCCTGAAATGGGTTCCGCTCATCGTGCTGTCCGCCCGCAGCGACGTTCGCGATAAAGTGCGCTGTCTGATGCTCGGAGCGAACGATTACGTGACGAAGCCGTTCGAATACGACGAGCTGGCCGCGCGTATATACAACCTGCTGTCGCGGACGAAAAATTTCGAGCAGCTCGCGTTTCGCGATCCGCTTACCGGCGCGTTCAACCGCCGTTATTTCGACCATCAGCTCGAGCTGGAGCTGCAGCGGCTCGCCCGGTATCCGGCGCCGATTTCGATCGCCTTTCTCGATATCGACCGGTTCAAGCAGGTGAACGACACGTACGGGCACGCCGTCGGCGATCTCGTCCTGCAGGGGCTTGCGCATTTGGTGCAGCAGCAACTGCGCCCGACCGATTTCGTCGCCCGCTTCGGCGGCGAAGAATTCGTCGCCGTCATGCCGAACACGACCGGCGGGCAGGCCGCGCGGCTGATGGAAGACGCGCTGGAGCTCGCGCGCCGGCAGCCGATCGCCCAGCACGAAGGGCTGTCGATTCGGGTCACGTTTTCATGCGGCGTCGCGGAATGGCCGGCGGGACTGCCCGCGAAGCAATGGCTCGCGCTCGCCGACGAAGCGATGTACCGGGCGAAGCAGGAAGGCCGCGACCGCGTCGTGCTGGCGGGCGGTTCGCCGGAGGCGGCGATACGGCCGGCGCCGGACGATAGGACGAAGCCGAAGCGGGTGCTCGTGACGGACGACGACGGCATTCTCCGCTCCATCTTGGCGGCCCGGCTGAAAAAGCTGTCCGTCGACGTCACCGAGGCGGCCGACGGGGAAGAGGCGCTGCGCTATTTGACGGAGCACGACGTCGACCTGTGCATACTGGACGGCGTCATGCCGAAGCTGGACGGATTCGAGGTGCTGAAGCGGCTGAAGGCGGACCCGGACGGCCGTCTCCGGCGCCCGAAGGTGCTGATGCTGTCGGGCAAAAAACGCGAGGAGGATGTCGCCGCGGCGCTGCGTCTCGGCGCCGACGATTACATGTCGAAGCCGTTTTCGCTGGTCGAGCTGGAATTGCGGGTGAGCCGGCTGCTGGAAACGGAGCCGCAGCCGTAAACGCCCGGCGGGTTCGCTTCGAGGCGGAGTACCGCGTTTCATCGAGTTTGCCGTTACGTTTGTCAAGACCTCCTCGCCGATCCGCAATCGGCTTGGAGGCTGTTCTTGCATCGGGCGGGACGTTCGGGCGATGGTTCCGTTTTTCGATGTCTGCGCATGCAGCATTTTCCTATTTTTGTCGTCAATGGCAGCCCGAACGTGATAGAATATTAGATAGCAGACGCCCGAGAGGAGGGATAGGCGCAAAGCGACGCGCCGGCGAACGAACCCGCTGCGGCCGCCTAGAGCGGGCCGCGGCGGCGAAGACGGAACCATTTTTCAGACCGGAAGGGGAATGACATTGATATTTGTGCTACTTCTATTAGCCGCGGTTGCGGTTTTCATTTATTTGTTTTACGAGACCGTGAAGGCCGAGGTCGTCGAGACGCGAATCGAATCCGACCGGATCAAGGGCGAGCTGAAGATCGTGCAAATTTCCGATTTGCACGGACGCACCCGGTTTTGGACCGGCACGATCGGCGAAATCGTCGATTCGCTCAAACCGGACATCGTATGCGTGACCGGCGATTTGTTCAACCGGCTCGACCAGCTTCCGGAAGTGATGAAGGAGCTCGCCCACCTGGATTGCGAATATTTGTTTTTCGTTCCCGGCAATCACGAACGGGAGGAGCGCAAACGGTTTCGGCGGCGCAAATTCACGGAGGAGCAGTATGTCGCCGTGCTGCGCGATATCGGCGTCCGGAACATGCGCGTGCTGGCCAACGAAGGCGAGCTGATCCGCATCAAGCAGTCGGACATTTTTGTATACGGTTTCGACAATTCGCTGTACGGCTCGGAGAAGTACGCCCCCCATCTCGACGACATCGACGAGACGTTCCGGCTCATGCTGGCGCATTCGCCGAGCATCGTGCGCTGGCTGGACAAGCGTTCGATCGGCTTCGAGCTGCTGCTCGCGGGACATACGCACGGCGGACAAATCCGCTTCCTGGGCAAGGCGCTCGGACGGTACGCCCGTTACCATACCGGCATGAAAAAGCTCGGACCGGGCCGTTATTTCTACGTCAATCGCGGGCTCGGCACGATCCATCTTCCGTTTCGCATCGGCTGCCGGCCGGAGGTCGCCTTGATCCGGGTCGTCGGAAGCCGGTAAACGTTCATAGATCGTTCAAGACCGCCCGCTTGGACCACGCGCATCAACTTTGGTACAATTTACGTGGAGGAGGCGTTATCGATGGAGAAGAAGTGGTTTACTCTGGAGGAAGCGAACGCGCTGCTGCCGACCATCCGCCAAGAAATCGACCAGCTTCAATCGATCAAACAGCAGTTCGAGCGTCGGTTCATGCAGCTGAGGCTGCTCAAGGAGCAGCTCGGAACGCCTCGCGAAGGACAGCCGGATCCGTACTTTACGCTCGAGAGCGAGCTCGAATTCATGCAGATCGAAGCCCGGACGCTCGTCCAAAGCATTCATATGAAAGGCGCTCAGCTGAAAGATTTGGATATGGGTCTCGTCGATTTTCCTTCGCTGCGCGGCGGCGAGGAAGTGCTGCTCTGCTGGCGGCTCGGCGAGGAAAAAATTTCGTATTGGCACGGGCTGAGCGACGGATTCGCCGGCAGAAAGCTGATCGAGGAAGATTGACGGGACTACAGGAACGAGGAGAACGAAACTTTGTACACGAACAAGCTAGCCAGATGGTTATACGCGGCGGCGGTGCTGCTGCTCGTCTGCGCGTTCGCCGCGCCGACGCCGGCTTCCGCGCACTCCGTGCTGACGAAGGCGGTGCCGGAGCCGAACAGCCAGTTGAACGAATCGCCTCCCCGCATCGAGCTGACGTTCAACGAACGGCTCGAGTCGCAGCTCTACTATATTAAAGTATTCGACGAAATCGGCCGGGCGCTGCCGGACTTGAAGGCGGCGCTTTCCGCCGACCAGAAAACGATGTCGCTCGATTTGCCGAAGCTGGGCAACGGCCGCTATACGGTGACGTACCACGTCATATCCGCGGACGGCCATCCGGTCGAAGGGACGTACGTGCTGTCGATCGGACCCGGCGCGGAAGGCGCGATCGTCGGCGATCCTTCGTCCTTGCACGCGGGACATCAGCTGTCGGCCGACATGAGCGTGTACGACGTGCTGAAATATTTGTCGCGCATCGCGTATTATTTCGGTTTGCTGGCGCTGGCCGGCTGGGCGCTGTGGGGAGCGTTCGCCGATTTGCGGCATTCCGCGATCGCGGAGACGTACCGCAGCGGCCTGCTCGGCGTACAGCGCGCCCATTTTTTGGCGCTGATCGCGTTCGTTTATTTTCATTACCAAGATTTGCTCGGCGACCAGGGGCTGGGCGAGCTGGTCGATTTGTTTACCGGCACGTGGGTCGGCCGATCGTGGCTGGCCGCGTTCGTGCTGGCGCTGATCGGCTTTGCCGTACTCGGCCGCTCGAAAGCGGGCGACGCGCTCGTCGTCGGTCTGCTGCTGGCGGCGAAAAGCGTGAACGGCCATGCGATGGGGCACGATCCGATTTGGCTGACCGTATCGCTCGATTTCGTCCATCTGCTGGGAGCGGCCGTCTGGGTCGGCGGGCTGCTGCTGATCGTGCCGCAATGGAAAAAGAACAAGGCGTGGGTCGACGGGTTTTTGCCCAAATTTTCCAACGCCGCGCTGCTTGCGATCGTCGCGCTGGCGCTGACCGGAACGGCTACGACGCTGCTGTTTTTGCCGAGCTTGCGCTATTTGCTTTACTCCCAGTGGGGCATTTTGCTGATCGCGAAAGTCGTCTTCGTCGTGCTGGTCATCCTGCTCGGCCTCGGCATCCGGCTCGCGATGCGGCAGCGCAAAGAGAAGGACGTTCGCGACATGGTGCGGATGGACTTCGGGGCGATGGCGATCATCGTCGTGCTCGTCTCGCTGCTCACGTTCATCAGTCCGGTTCCGCCGAACGAGCCGCTTTATTGGCACGAGATGGGCGAGACGGCGAGCTCGCCGCATATGACCGTGCAGGTCGCTCCGATGGTGCCCGGCGACAACCAGTTCCGCATCGACATATGGCTGACGAAGGAGCTCGGCAAGCCGAAGCAGGTGCTGCTGAAGCTGCAGGATACGGACAAGCCGGACGTCGCGCCGATCGAAATTCCGCTTGCGGAGCATACGAACGAGCAGCCGGACGCGGGCTATACGGCCGACGAGACGTACGAGCAGCACAGCTATAAAGCCGACGGGCCGTTCATCCCGTTCCCCGGCAACTGGAAGATGGAAGTGCGCATTATGGACAAAAACGACGACGAGACGGTCTATACGACCGTGAAACGAGTATACTGAGCAGCACACGTTGCGAAGAGCCGAAGGGCTCCCTGCCGATGCGGAGAAAGCCGCGTGCGGCAGGGAGCTTTTTTGGAACGGGGCGCATCGCGAAATCGGATCGGGTCGGATCGGGCCGGGTCGGGTCGCACGGGTTCGTCGGCGCGGGACGAAAACAATGCTCGGGAGGGAGGGAGCTTATGTCGTTCGAACGATTGAAGTTGTTTACGATTTTGCTGCCGGCCGTCGTCATCGGCGGGTTCGAGCTGATCCGGCACGAGTTTTTGCTGCATTATTTGTCGATGGAGGTCGGCAATATTTATATTATCGTCCTGACGCTTCTGCTGTCGTACTGGTTCTCGACGTGGATGTTCCGCAAAATTCAGGCGATGAACGAAACGATCGCCGCCGAGCGGTCGCGCCGCGCCGTCTACGAGGAGCGGGAGCGGCTGGCGCGGGAGCTGCACGACAATATCGCGCAAATGCTGTTTTTTTTGAACGTCCAGCTGAAGCAGGGAAAAACGGCGGAGGCGCGTTCGGTCGTGGCGGAAATCGATCACCATCTGCGCCAGGCGATATTCAACCTCCGTTCGCTGCCGGAGGACGGCGTTTCGTTTCCCGACCGGGTCGGCCGCTGGCTGCGCGAATGGAGCGCCATTTCCGGCGTCGAGGCGGAGCGGCAGGGCGAATGGGTCGACGGCCTGTTCACCTCGAACGAGGAGGTGCAGCTGTTCGCCATCGTCCAGGAAGCGTTCACGAACATTCGCAAACATTCCGAGGCGGACCGGGCGACGCTCGAATTTGCCTATGACGGCGAGACGGGACGCTGGACGCTGGCCGTCCGGGACAACGGAAAGGGCATGCAAGCTCCCGCGGCGGATTCGGGCAAATACGGCATCTCGATGATGCGCAAGCGGGCCGCCGAGCTGGGCGCGGCCTTTCATGTACGCCCGCTGGAGGACGGCGGCACGGAGCTGATAATCGAAGGCGGGAAGGAGCGTGCAAACGGATGACCCCTTATCGCGTATTGATTGCCGACGATCATCCGCTGGCCCGGAAAGCGATTCGCGGCTTGCTCGACGACGATGCGCAGTTCGAGACGATCGCCGAAGCGTCCGGCGGCGAGGAAGCGATCGCGCTGTGCGGCAACCTGCAGCCCGATCTGGTGCTGATGGACATCCACATGCCCGACATGAGCGGGCTCGAGGCGACGCGGCGCATCAAGCAGCTGTATCCCCACGTCCGCGTCGTCATGCTTACCGTCTCCGATCATGTGGCCGATTTGTTTACGGCGATTCAGTTCGGGGCGCAAGGCTATTTGCTCAAAAATATGGATCCCGACGACTGGATGCACTATTTGCGCGCGCTGCTGGACGACGACGCGGAAGTGTCCCGCCGGATGGCGGACAAGCTGTTCCAGCATTTTCGGGGCGGAGCCGGGGCGACCGTACCCGAGCCGGATTCGGGGCTGCTGACGCCGCGGGAGCGGGAGCTGATCGCCTGCGTCGCGGCCGGCGACACGAACCGGCAAATCGCCGAGCGGCTCGTCATCGCCGAAAATACGGTAAAAAACCATATTAAAAATATTTTGGACAAGCTGAAGCTGGAAAACCGGGTTCAGCTGACCGCGTACGCCGTCCGGCAAGGACTGACACAGTTCGGTCAAAAACGCGAAGGAAAATAGCCCGGTCGAGTCATTCTCACCGTTCCGCTTTTTGGTTACATTGATACGTGGAGACAAACTCGAACCGAAGGGGCTGCATACCGATGAAAAAGACAGGAACGCTGCTCGCCGTCTGCCTGATCGCGATGATGATGTTCGCGGGGGTGGCGAGCGCGCACGTAACCGTGCTGCCGAACGAAACGTCGCAGGGCAAATACGAAGTGTTTACGGTTCGCGTGCCGACCGAGAAAGAAATCGCCACCGTCAAGGTGGAGGTGAGGTTTCCGGCGGGCGTCACCATATCGCGGTTCGAGCCGAAGTTCGGCTGGACCTACACGACGACGAAGGACGGCTCGGGGAAAATCACGAGCGTCGTCTGGACGGCGACGGGCGAAGGTCTCGGAGCGACCGAGTTCGGCGAATTCAAAATGTCCGGCAAGGTGGAAAACGACGCCAAAGATTTGTCGTGGAAGGCGTACCAGACGTACAAGGACGGCAGCGTCGTCGAATGGGTCGGCGCGGAAGGCTCGGACAAACCGGCGTCGGTGACGAAGGTGAAGGCCGCCGCGCCGGGGGCCGACTCGCACGGCCACGATACCGGCGCTTCCGCTCCGGCCGAAGCAGCCGGCGCTTCCGCCGAGTCGAAAACGCCGCTCTATTTGTCGATCGCCGCCGTCGTGCTCGGCGCGCTGGCGCTGATCGTGTCGCTGCTCAAAAAAGCGAAGTAAGGCTGCGCCGCCGGCCGAACGAACGGCGCGTGCGGAAACGAAGCCCGTCCTATGCGAGCTTGAACGCTCGCGAGGACGGGTTTTTTTAGTATTAGGATTTATAAACGGAGAGGATGCTAAAGCGTGGGGCGAGCAGCGCCTTTCGTTTCTGCGTCCGGCTTCTCCGTATCCTGCCGGGCGGTTGGAATCGAATATCGAACGAACGGGAAAACCTCCGGTTAACTCGCTCTCCTTGTGGCGTCGTGTCGAAATACCTGGAAAAGCTCAGAAAAGCTCCAGATAAAATGGCGCCGAATCGGCGAAAAGCGCGGTTTGGACGAATGTAGCGGGACGTTTTCCCGTTGGTTTGCCCGGAAACGGGAAACGACCGAAAATAGCGGGAGCATTTCCAGTTCGTTACCCGATGCGCCGTCGTTTCGACGTACAAATCGGTTTGCAAAGAAAAGACTTTCCGTCCCGACTTTCGCTTAAGCGCCGAAGCCGGAGCGGGTCCCTGCTGTCCGCGGCGGGAAACGGCGATATCGGCTCGGTTGACCTGTGCCGGCGGCGTCGGGAGTTGGAGCATGGGGCGAGCATGGGGCGTCGGCGGGGCGGGCCTAAGCTTCAAGTGTCCAACGGATATGGCGGCCGCTATTGCGCCTAATAACGGCTTGTTTTATTTCTAACGGACACAGGCGCGGCTATTTGGCGAAAAACCCCCTTTTGGACGGCGGTTCGGAGCCAATAAGCGCAGGTGGTGTCCGTTACGATCGGAAAACGGCCGATTTTCGCGAAATAAGCGCCGTGGCGTCCGTTACGTTTCGGAAGCCGACGGTTTGCGCTCATCCTCGAAAGACGTCGATAGACGGTTTTCTCATACGGAATCGCGAGTCTCCCAAGACTGCTAACGACGGCAACGGCGCTACAGCGCCCGAAACCGCTCCGGGCTTACGCCGACGATGCTCCGGAACGCCCGGTGCAGCTGGCTCGTGCTCGCGAATCCGAGGTGCAGGCTAATGTCGGTTACCGACATCCGGGTCGTCCGCAGCAGCCGCTTCGCTTCCTCGATCCGCAGCCGCAGCACGTATTGGTAAGGCGACAAGCCGGTCGCCGCTTTGAACGAACGGATGAAATGGTACCGGCTTTGCAGCGCGACCGACGCCAGCTCGTCGACCGTCAGCGCCGAGCGGAAGCGCGCCCGGATATATTCGATCGCGCGGGCGACGTGCGGATCGTCCTTGCTTCGCGCGGGAAGCGCGTCTCCGCCGGGCGGGGCGGCTCCGGTCAGCACGCGGCTCATGTAAGAGGCGACGCGCGACTCCGTCTCCTGCTGGGCGAGCGGATCCGCCGGGTCGCGCAGCAGCAGCTCGCCGGCCCATTCCCGAAACCGGGCGCCGAGCTCCCGGGCGTTTATATGCGGCATCGGAGCGAAATCGTCCGCCGATAAGCCGCCCGCCATCCGGCTCGTCTGCAGCTGGATGATGATGACGCCGGACTTGTCGCCGATCCGAAAATGATGCTCCTCGCGCGGATGCTGCACGAGGGCGCGGCCTTCGTCGAGCCGGTATTTCCGGCGCTCCTGCGTAAAATGGCATGTGCCGCGAATCGGCACGGTCAATTGTACCCGTTCTTCGTGACTGTGGGGGACGTTCGTAAATTCGTCCTCGATTCGCCACAGCTCCATCGCGGGCGTTACGATGCGGATTTGCATAGTCGTTCACCTGATGCCAGTATAGCAAAAATTGCGCGATTTCGTAGCAACAATCGCGGCGACAGCACCCGTACGCTTTTTTTACGATAAATAAAAAAGCGAAGAGGGGCGACTTCCATGCAGCCGCAAACCGAAACACAACTTCCGACGTCCATGGAGAAAGCGGCCGAACGAACGCGTTCGTATTCGCTGTACGCCCTGATCGGCGTCAGCCTGGCGCACCTGCTGAACGATGCGATGCAGACGGTTATCCCGGCCGGCTTCCCGCTGTTCCAGCAGCAAATGAATTTGAGCTTCAGCCAGATCGGATGGGTGGCGTTCGTGCTGAACGTCACCGCATCGATCCTGCAGCCGCTGATCGGCTATTATACCGACAAACGGCCGATGCCGGGCCTGCTCCCCGCCGGCATGGCGTTCTCGCTCGCCGGCATGCTCGGCCTCGCTTTCGCCGCAAGCTTGCCCGCGCTGCTGCTGGCCGTGACGGCCGTCGGCATCGGCTCGTCGGTGCTTCACCCGGAATCGTCGCGCGTCGCGCATATGGCCGCTGGCAAAGGGAGGGGCTTGGCGCAGTCCATATTCCAGGTGGGCGGCAACACCGGTCAGGCGATCGGTCCGCTGCTCGTCGCGTTTTTGCTCGCGCCGAAAGGGCAGCACGGCTTCCTTTGGTTCGCGCTGTTCGCCGTCGCGGGGATGGCGATCCAATTCGGCGTCAGCCGCTGGTACAAGCCGCGCGTGCTCCGGGAACGGGCGCTGCGCGCGGCCGCCGGCGAACATTCGCGTACGGAGCCGGATCGGACCGCGGCGACGACGAGCCGGGGGAAGGCGGCGTTCGTCATCGGCGTGCTCATCCTGCTGCTGTTTTCCAAGTTCGTTTATTTGGCGGGGATGAACGGCTTCTATTCGTTCTATTACATGGAGCGGTACGGGCGGCCGCTCGCCGACGCGCAGCTCTGCTTGTTCGTCCTGCAGTTCGCCGGCATGCTCGGCACGCTGTTCGGCGGCCCGCTGGCCGACCGGATCGGCAGAAAAAGCGTCATTTGGTTTTCGATTTTCGGCACCGCGCCGTTCGCCCTGCTGCTGCCTTACGCGGGTCCGACCGCGGCGCTGCTGCTGTGCGTGCCGATCGGGCTCATCCTGATGTCGGGCTTCTCGGTCATTATCGTCTACGCGCAAGAGCTGCTCCCGGGCAAGGTGGGCACCGTGGCCGGACTCTTTTTCGGGCTGTCGTTCGGGATGGGCGGCATCGGCTCCGTCGCGCTCGGCTGGCTTGCGGACGCGACTTCCGTTTCGCTCGTCATTCGGCTGTGCGCCTTGCTGCCGCTGCTCGGCGTCGTCGCCTTCATGCTGCCGAAGGACAAGCGCGGCTAATGCGCCGCCGATCGGGGCGCCGCTCCGCGATCGGGCTGCCGGCAACGGCAGCTTGTTCGCCGCGCTTTTGCGAACATACATTCTTGTGGTATGATCTTGAATAGATCATGACGTGCGGAGGTCGGATACATGCATTCGAACGACGTGGAGCTGCAATTTTATGAAGCGGGGCATTTGGAGCGTCTTCAAGCTTTTCGGCTGCCGGAACAACAGGAGCAATTTACGGCGCTGCCGGTCGGGATGCTGGAAAAAACAGGCGAGCGGCACCCGATCGTCATCATGGGCCGAAACGAGCCGGTCGGTTTTTTCGTCCTCCATTCCGGCGAGAAAGTGAAGGAATATGCGGAAAATCCGAACGCGATGCTGCTTTCGGCGTTTTCGATCGATTACGCCGAGCAGGGCAAAGGGTATGCGAAGAAAGGGATGGGGCTGTTAAAGCGATTCGTCAACCGGCAATTCGCCAAATGCGACGAGATCGTGCTGGCGGTCAACCGAGGGAATATTCCGGCGCAAAAGCTGTACGAAAAGGCCGGGTTTACCGATACGGGCCGAAGAAGGACGGGGCCGAACGGGGAACAGCTCGTTATGAGCCTGGCGGTTTGACGGAAGGCTCGTCGGAGCGTGAAACCAAACGTGCCAAACGGAGGAGTACGCCTGTCGGCGGCTCCTCTTTTCGTTTGCCGTCTTTTTGCAAAACGTTAACTTTTATATATAATCATTTAATTATATAATGATATACAAATAAATCGGAGGTGCCGCACGAGCGATGAACGAAATCGAACGAATCGCCGACGTCCTGAAGCTGCTCGGCGACAAAAACAGGCTTACGATTATCGCCCTGCTGAACGAGAAGGAGCTGTGCGTATGCGAAATCGTGGACATCCTGCAGACGAGTCAGCCGAATATTAGCCAGCATATGCGCAAATTAAAGGACGGCGGTCTCGTCAAAGAAACGAAAAGGGGCCAATGGGTTTATTATTCGCTGCATATCGAGGACAAGCCGTATATCGCGGACATTTTGAAGCGGCTTCCTTCGCAAAAAGATAAAATACGTTCCGCCGTCTGCGAAGAGAACGACTGCTGCACATGACCGATTTTGGAGGATATTTCGCATGGTGGCTTTCATCGCTTTCTCGATTTTTTTGGCGACGCTGACGCTGGCGATTTGGCAGCCGAAGGGGCTCGGCATCGGCTGGTCGGCCGGCGCCGGAGCCATAGCGGCGCTAGCATTCGGCGTCGTCGGCTTCGCGGACGTGGGGACCGTCATCGGCATCGTCTGGAACGCCACGCTCGCTTTCGTCGCCATTATTTTCATTTCGTTGATGCTGGACGAGATCGGATTTTTCGAGTGGGCGGCGCTGCATATGGCGCGGCTCGCGCGGGGAAACGGCGTGCTCCTGTTCGTTTTCGTCGTCCTGCTCGGCTCCGCGGTCGCGGCTTTGTTCGCCAACGACGGCGCCGCTTTGATCCTTACGCGATCGTGCTCGCGATGGTTCGGGCGCTCCGGTTCGACGAAAAAACGGTACTGCCGTTTATCATGGCCGGCGGATTTATTGCGGATACGGCATCGCTGCCTCTCGTCGTAAGCAACTTGGTGAACATCGTTTCCGCCGACTTTTTCGGCATCGGGTTTGCGGAATATGCGAGCCGGATGATCGTGCCCAACTTCTTTTCGATCGCGGCGAGTCTCCTCGCGCTGTATTTGTTTTTCCGGAAAAGCATTCCGAAAACGTACGACGCGGCCCGTTTAAAACATCCGGAAGAAGCCATTAAGGACAAGAGGCTTTTCGCCCTCTCCTGGTTCATCTTGGCCGCTCTTCTTGTTGCCTATTTCGTCAGCGGGGCGTTGTCCGTCCCGGTATCCGTCATTGCCGGAATCGCCGCGGCGGCCTTCCTGTTCGCGGCGAGAAAAAGCCCGGTCATTCATACGAAGAGGCTGGTCAAAGAGGCGCCGTGGGTGGTCGTCGTTTTTTCCGTCGGCATGTACGTGGTCGTATACGGGCTGCGAAATGCGGGACTTACGGATGCGCTCGGCCGCGTCATTCAAGCCGTCGCCGATCACGGACTGTACGCGGCCGCCGTCGGCATGGGGGTTATCGCGGCCGTTTTGTCGTCGGTCATGAATAACATGCCGACGGTCATGATCGATGCGCTGGCCATCCAAGGGACGCAAACGGAAGGATTCGTGCGCGAGGCGCTCATCTACGCCAACGCGATCGGTTCCGATTTGGGGCCGAAAATTACGCCGATCGGTTCGCTGGCCACGCTGCTCTGGCTTCATGTGCTGTCCGCGAAAAACGTGAAGATCGGCTGGGGGTATTATTTTAAAATCGGCGTTCTGCTGACGGTTCCGACATTGTTGATTACGCTGACCGGGTTGTACGCATGGCTCGGGTTCATTCAATGGTGGACCATGAATCAATAGCCTATTATCGATCGAAGAAAAGGAGAAAAAACAACGTGGATCAAAAGCGTCTGGTGTACTTTTTGTGTACGGGAAACTCCTGTCGCAGCCAAATGGCCGAAGGGTTTCTGAAAGCGTTGGGCGGCGACAAGTACGAAGCGAAAAGCGCGGGGCTCGAAGCGCACGGGCTCAATCCACGCGCGGTTCGGGCGATGAAGGAAGCCGGCGTCGACATTGGCGGCCAAACGTCCGACGTTATCGATCCGGACCTGTTAAACAAAGCCGACTACGTGATTACGCTGTGCGGTCATGCGGACGAGCACTGCCCCGCCGTCTCCAATCCGAATGCGGTCAAATGGCATTGGGGGTTCGACGATCCGGCCAAAGCGACCGGAACGGAAGAAGAAATAACGGCCCGATTCCGCGAAGTGCGGGATGCGATCCAAAGCCGGATCGCCCGCTTTGTGGAAGAAGGCAAATAACTCCGGCGAGGCCGGCGACGCTTTGCGGATCGTACAAGCGGGCCGCCGGCGGGACGGAGATGCGAAACTTGTCGATTTTTAAAGCGGCAGTCGTCCGGTTACTGATGCTTACGCCCTTTGTCAGCTTAAAGACGAAATGGCTATAATTACATGCAGCGGATCGAACTGGCACCTGCGCGGCGATCCGAAAGCATCAACCATTATGGCCGGACCGCCGTCCTGGGAGCCGCAGCGCTCGAACGGGGTCGGCCGCCCGAGGAGGCGACCGTCTTGAACGCGATTCGGCCCGTTCGAAACGCAATCCGGGATTTGCTCGAGGCCGTTTACTTTACGGGCCAACATTGGATGGCCCGATATGCGTTTATCCGTGCGGCGTACGCGATCGTTTCGTGGCTGTCGCTGGCCGCATTTGCCGTCAGCTTGTTGTTCGTCGAACAGTCTCGCACGATGCTGGTTCAATACGCATGGTCGTTTTACGCGCTGCTGCAATTTTGGTTTTTATGCCGGAGCAAGACGCTGCCGTGGAAGGCGGCCGTCCTGTTCGTTCTGTCGGGCGTGTTCTTCGTCGTGCCCTTTACGACGCTTACGATCGGCGCGCTCCATGCGGTATTCGGCGGTACGACGTCCGACACTTGGTCCGTCGCCGTCATGACGCCGATTTTCGAGGAGCTGTGGAAGCTGCTCCCGCTCGGCGCCTTTTTGTTGTTTTCGCGCCGCGCCTCCGCCTTGAGCTTGAGCGATTATACGCTGATCGGGGCAGCGACGGGCGTCGGCTTTCAATTGATGGAGGAGCTCACCCGCCGATGGATCAGCTCCGCCGCCGGTTACGGCTACGGCGTATCGCGGCTGGGGGGCAAGACGATCCACTGGGATTTGTGGTCGCTGTTTCCCGGGCGTTTCGAAGAAAGCCTGTCTCCCACGCTGATGACCGTCAGCCATCCGGTACATACCGCCATGATCGCGCTAGCGTGCGGAATCGCCTATCGGCTGCGGACGAAACTGACGACATGGACGTTCCTGTTTCCGCTGATCGCGTTACTGTGGTCCATTCTCGATCACGCCGCCTATAACGGCCAAAACAAGCTGCCGGGCTGGGTGTTCGATATCCATACCTTCGCCGGCAACGGATACATGACCCGGCCCGCCTTCCTCCTCATGCTGGCGGGAGCGCTCATAGCCGATTATTGGGCGCTGAACAAGGCGCGAAGCCGTCTTCCGGCGCTGCCGAACGAGCGGTTTCTCCATCCGTTCTCGGAGCTTTGGAACATGGCCTCCGCCCTTTTCCTGGACCGGGGGAAATTCGCGTATTGGCTCGGTTTTTACCGCGAGCGGCGGGAGCTCGGCTTCCATTTGCTGTACGGCAACGAAGAGGCGGCCGGCCGGCAGGAGCCGCTCCGGGAGCGGGTGAAAGCGTTAAGCCGAGTGCTGGCCGGACTCGCGGCGGTTGTGCTCGTCGCCGGTCTGCTGGCGGGCATGGGCGCGATCTCGGCCGGCGGCGAAACGGCATGCTTCGCCTGCATGTTCGATAGGCTGCAGGATTGGTGGGACGGGCTGGAATGGTACGAGCAGGGCGCGATCGTGCTCGGCGCGCTGGCGCTGGCGCTGTTGTTCGTCGGATTTTGGCCGGCGCTCGGCTTCGCGCTGACGGTGGCGGGAATCGCCGGCGGCGGGCACGCGATCGCAGGCTACATCCGCGACCCGAAGAAGCTGCTGACGCCCTCCAATGCGCTGGCCGCGGCGACCGGCATTATTTTGAGCCGGATTCCGTTCGGCCGGGCGCTCGGATGGTTAGGGAAAAAAGCGCGCGACTACGCGAGCAAGCTGGTCGGCAAGCTCCGGTCCCGGAAGCCGGACGCCGGCGTGCCGGGCAAACGTCCGAAGCCCGACGACGGGGACGGCGAACGTTCGTCGACGGCGGCAGGTAAAACGTATAACGAGGTCGAAATTGTCGATCATAACGGAAAACCGATCGGCGAGTTCGACGAAATCGATTTGGAGAAAGGCGTTTTTTACGAAGACAAGACGGCGAAAGGGCTGGACCGCATCAATCCGCGAACGGGCAAGCCGACGCAGACGCCGCAGCAGTTTACCGACAAGCAAATATTCGAGAAAACGCGGACGCGCATCCGCAACTTGACGGAGCATGCCGCCGCGACCAGGCCGACGGCGAACGGGTCGCCCGAAGTACCCGATTTGGAGAAGATCAAGTCGATCCGCAATTTCGTATTCCGGCTCGACGGCGACACGCCGGAGCTTCGAAGCGCCGCCGAGAACAGCTTGAACAAGCTGAGAGAAGAGTTTCCGGATTATACGTTCACCATTTTGTTTGGAGGGAAGCCTTGATGTCCATTAGCGCTTTTATACCCGAACCGGCCGACGATTTCGAACGGAAATACAGCGTGCCCGTCGCGGCGGAGTCGTTTTTCGCGGAATGCTGGGAGCCTGCCGCGGAAGCGCTGGGCTTGCGGTGGGTTCCCCTCTTCTCGACCGGGGTCGACGTCATGAAGGAAGATTTGCCCGCGGTTTTGGACGAATTGGCCCGGTTGAAGCAGTGGGCTTTAAGCCGGGGTGGCGGGGAACGGATGGAAAAGCTGGCGAGCCGGATCGAGCTGCTGGAGACGGAGCTGCCCAAGGCGCTGCGGCGGGACGGAGCCGTCGTTTATATCGGTTGACCGGCGCAACAGGCATGGTGCAGGCGCGGAGCAGGGCTGTCCGAAGCCGGAAAGAGCGGCGGGAGGACGGCCTTTTGCACATGAAATTTCACCATGACACCCTATGTCGCGGTGCGTCCCTTATAATCTACCTCATACGCTTAGAGCAACCTTTTCCAGCCGTCTGCGTTAATTGCTATATAATCCCATTGACGCAGAGGTGAGGAGAGGTTGAAAAAATTTATACTCGGTCTGGTGTGCGGCCTGGTCCTGGCGGTCGGCACCGGTGCGTATGCATCGGATGCGATTCGGGCGTATGTATTCCCCGTCAAATTCGTCGTTAACGGAAAAAGCGAGGCGCCGGAAGACGGGGCTGCCGCCTTGAACGTGGACGGCCGCGCTTACGTTCCGGTTCGTTTTTTAGCCGAAAAAATGGGGGCGTCCGTCGGCTACGAGAACGAAACGAATACGGTCTATATCAATTACCCGGACTATACGTACGTGAAGATGTACATGAACGCAGGCATGTCGAAGCCGGAGACGGTTCGGCTGCTCGGCGACGGCTACAAAGAAGTCGAAATCGCGGGAAACGGCGGAGGGAAAGCGTGGCGCTACGACATCGGGGTCCGGGACGGTTACCGGGTTCAAGCCGTTTTGCAATCGATCGAGACGTGGGCCGATCCCGACGGGCTGAAAAGCGGCCGCATTCGGATGCAGCTGCTTATCCTGTGGGACGAACAACAAATCGCGCGTTATTATTTGGCGTACGCGGGGGAAAACGGCGAAATTCGGTACGAAGTCGACGAGGCCGGATTAACGCTCGCCCGCGACAAGCTGCTTGCCCGTGCCGCCGATCTCGAGGCGAAGCATGCTATCAAAATCGTGGCTGCCGATACATGGCAAGGAAAGCTCAGGGTTATAGCGCGCGACAGCGAAAATTTCGAAAGACGCCGCTCCGATTCGGAATTACGCCGTTCGGTGTACGAAGCCGCGGAGTTGAACCGGCTGCTGCCGTTTCCGCTCGAGCTGAAGCCGTTCACATTGGATAAGCGGGCGGATATCGCGGGCGTCATTACGGAAATCGATACGGAGCGGGAGCGAATGTTAATCGTCGACGAGACGACGATCGGCAGCTCCGGAAGGCCGGACGCGATGTGGGTCGGCCTGAACGAGGACGGGTATATCGTCGAAGCCGGCGGGGGAGAGCGGATCGGCTTCGGCGGCGTGCGGATCGGGCAAAAAGCGAAAGCGTGGTACGACGGCGGCATCGTCGATCAATCGTATCCGGCCCAAACGAAAGCGCTCAAAATCGTCATCGAGCCTTGAGCGCGAGAAACGGAAACAAGCCCTTCGGCCAATCGGTCGAGGGGCTTTTTGCGCGGGCTTCGCGTCGCGGCGATACGAACGGATCGATTCGAAACGGTTTCCGAGGCATGCTCCAGGCTCCGAAGTCCTCCGGATTTGCGTTATGCAGCTTCCGGTCCGATTCAGCCGCGCCGGGTCGCGAGGCCCGCCGTTTCCTGCTCGGGCCGCCGCGCTTTCCGCCCGGGCAGAAGCGGGCGCGAAAACAAAATCGCCAGCCGCAGCAGCGCGACTACGCCGAAGCAGGCCCACAGCGGCATCGCCGTGACGAGAGCGCCGGCGGCGAGCGGCCCGATCGCCATGCCGAGCTGCATGACGAGCTGGAAGTCGGAAAAGTAAGCCATCTCGGCTTTATGCTTGCCGGCCTCTTCCATCATCATCGTTTGCGTGGCGACTTCGCTGACCGCCAGCATGAAGCCCGTCCACGCCTGAGCGACGACGAGCAGCGGGTACGCGTCGATCAAGCCGTAAGGGAACGCGCACAGCGCCATGCCGAGCAGCGAGGCGGAATACAGCTTGAACGTGCCGAATTTCTCCATCAGCCTGCGGACGAGCGGCAGCGCGAGCGCCGAGACGACGCCGGCCGTGACGACGAAATAGCCGATTTGCGTATTCGTCAAATGGAGCGTCTTTACGTGATAAATCGTGAACAGCGACGGCGTCATGTAAATGCCCGCATTGTTGAGCGCCATCCACCAAATGTTGCGGTCGCATTCCCGAAACGGGCGAATCCTCGCGAGGCGAATGGTCGTCTTCTCGCGCGGAGCCATTCCCGCAATGAGCGACATGCCGGTAAAAGTGGCGAGACAGCCGACGAGCATCGAGGCTACGTAATTGTACGGAAAATACGAATCCGAGGCGTCCAGCGCGTAGCCGATCAGCAGGCCGCCGAATGTCGTGATGAACAGGGCGATCATTTTAATCCGGCTGAACAAGGCGGGAAACTGCTCCGGCGCGATAACGCGGCGCATGATGGCCGGCTGCTGGGCCGACGTCACGATAACCGCCACGGCGTTGACGGACCAAAAGACGAGGAGCGCGGGCAGCGGATTCGGAAGCAGCACGGAGAGCGCCATGCAAATGAACGCGATTTGGCGTACGTAGCCGCTGGTCAAAAAGACGCCCCGCGTCACGGGCAGCTGCCGGGTGAGAAACGCCAGCGACAGCGCGCAGAACAAGGCGGGGAGCGAATTGGACAAAGCGATCTGGAAATCGGTTGCGCCTAGCCGGGCGATCAGGACGCCCAAGTACGTAAAAAATGCCACGCTTTTTATATTTTGCATCATGGCGTCCAAATAAATGCGGGTCGTCGCCTTCATGTCGGGGGTTCCTTTCGCTATGCGGGGGATGCTCCGCCGCAGGCACGGGTGTAAACGCCCGTACGAAGCTAGTTTACTCCCGGCGAAGCCGAAAACAAATGGACATCTCCCGCAAAAAACATGGATGATCCGATCATGGCGATACGGCCGCCAGTACGTCTTGCAAACCGTTCCAAAACACTTTCGCCGCAAAATACATAAACAGCAGGGCGGAGCAAAACGACAGCGCCCGAATGATGCCGGGGCCGGCCCAAGCTCCGGACAGGCTGCTGACAATAGCGACGGCGAACGACCACAGCAGGCCGGCCGTAAAAAAGCCGGCGACGAAGCATACAAGTCCGGCGCCTTCCCCGATATTCATGCCGGCGACGATCGGGCCGGCTACGAGCGCAAACCAGACGATCGACGTCGGCGAAGCGAACGCCAAGCCGGCTCCGGTCAGCCAGTGGCGCAGCAAGCTCCGCTTCGACCCGCCTGCGGCGCCGACCGCGACCGTTTTCGGCAACCATGTTTCACGGATCATTTTGAACGTCATATAAAGCAGCGCCGCCGTCCCGGCGAGCCATAGCGTCCATCGGACGGGAGGCAGCTCGAAAACGGCGGAGGCGCCGAGCAGAGCAAGCGACATATAGGTCAAATCGCCGAAGCACGAACCGAAGCCGACGGCGAACGACGGCTTCCACCCGTTTTCGATGCCGGTTTTCATAATCGCCGCGTTGACCAAGCCGAGATCGAGGCAAAGCGACAGCGAGAGCAGAAAGCCTTGCAGGAAACCGTACAGCGGCGACATTGGACACCATCCCTCGACGTATGAAACGGGCAACAAAAGTATTATACACGATAGCCCGTCGGGCGGGGAGAGGCGCTGCGGCGTGCCGCGGCAGGGCGGAAGCTGGCGGAGAGCGTGCAAAGAGCGCTTTCCGTCCCGTCGCCGGGCGGAATGGCGGGAATGCCGCTCAATGCGCGCAAATTGTGCGTAAGGCAGGCGCTGCGGCAATTGGAGCGCAAGCTTTATGCCGAAGCCGTAACGCGGCCGTATCGATGGTTTAACGCCGGGGAAATGCGTAAATCGAAATTTTTATTATTTTCAAATTTATGTTACACTTTTTTAAGGTAGCTTTAATATTTGTGTCCTAAAATGGTTCCAACATGGAAATCGAATATCGAAGAAGCGGATGCTCAGCCCGATATTCGCGATTCAAGCGGGATTTCACCCGGGGAACGGGCCTCGCGCGGCGGCGCCCTGCGAAGCTTGCTTGTCCGGAACGTTATTCGATGGGGGATGTCGCCATGAAAAAATTGATCCATTTCCAAAACAAGCTGATACCGGTATACATCATAAACGCCACGTCTCCGAAATCGTTCAAGCTGCTGCTCGAGACGCTGGAGACGAAATTCGCCACCGGCAAATCGGCGATGAAAAAATGTTTGGCCTCGCTGATCAGCATCGAAATCGACGGCGGAGAGGCGATTTTGCACAGCTTCAGGGAAGAAGATTCGCTCGCATTGTCGCTGTATTAAAACAACGTACTCCAAAACGGCCGCTCCCGGGTTCGGCGCCTGGGCAACGGCCGTTTTTCTTCGTTCGGCGTTTCTCCTATGCTTGCTGCCGCATTAGCGGTCTTTTGCACCCTCTATTCTCGGTTATAATCCGTCATTTTGCAAAAATAGGCGATGTTCGGGACTCGTAATCCGTGGGAAAAAGCCGCGACAATCGATTCCTTGCCATATTAATCGGCTCGCGCCTTTTTGTCCGTGCTGATCCAGACGAGGCCCGCCGCCATGCATAGGGCGCCGGCGACCTGCCACAGCGTGATCGTCTCGCGGAACATCAAATAGCCGGCCGCGACGGCGGCGGCGGGAACGACATAACGGAAAAAGTTGGACCGCGTCGCCCCGATCCGGAACATGCACCGGTTCCAAACGATGAAGGCGACGACCGTGCAGAACACGACGTTGTAAAACACGGCGAAGCCGTTCGCCGCCGTCAAGCCGGCCCAATCGACTTTGCCCCACGACCCGATCGTAAGCGGAAACAGAAACAGGCTGCCGAACAAAATAAACCAGGCGCTGACCCGCAAGGCGGAATACCGCTTCATCAGCGGCATGCAGGCGAGGTTGAACAAAGCGCCTACGATGCTGACCCCGAAGGCGAGCGCATTGCCGATCATATGTTGCGACGAAAAGTCGATGCCTTCGCCTCCTCCGACGATAACGAGCGTAACGCCGACGATGGCCGCCGCACCGCCCGCCACAAGGCGCCGCGACATCGTCTCGCGGGCGAAAAACGGGGCGAACAGCGCCGCGAATATCGGCCAAGGAGCGACGTTCAGCAGCGAAGCGTTGGCGAGCGTCGTATATTTGATCGAATACATGACCGCGATTTCGAGCGCCGTAACGCCGAACAGCCCGATCGCCATGAGCTGGAGCGCCGCTTTGGGCGATACGCCGACGCTGCCTTCCCGCAGACGGAGCAGAATGAAAAAGAACGGCACGGTCAGCCCGAACCGCAAAAACGTAAACAGCGCCGGATCGAACGTATCCATCGCCAGCCGCGACACCCCGAAATTCGCTCCCCAAACCGCCGCGACGAATACGAGTCCGGCCGCGTCCCAATACGATTGCTTCCCCATCGGTTTTCCCCTCTTTAATCGGACTCTTCCACTTTTCGCCCTTTCGGCTTTTCAAACTTTGCGGCTCTTCGGCGCGTCGACGAATGCGGTCGGCCGGACGGAGGCCCAAGCTTCATATTAGGGAATCGGGCCGCGCCTGTAAAGTACATCCTGTACGAGCCGCGAGCCGTTCGCTGAACGGTCGGTCGGTCGGCGTCGGCCGTTGCGAGAGCGGGGGGGCGGCCGGGCCCGCCTACGCGGCCGATCGCATCGATTCCGATTTCCCTATGGCACCCGGGGGAGGGGAAGCAAAGGTACAGGAAAACCTACCGTTATTTTTCTCGATTCCCCCGCTGCTTGCCGCATTAGAAGGAAAACCTCCCGATAACTTCGCCCGAATGGCGCTTTTTGCCGAAGCGGCGCAGATTGAACGGGAGCTTTTCCAGCTAAAATAATCCCATGCCCATTCGGAGTCGAAAGGAACAGGAGGAATTCCAGTTATTCTCCAGCCGGCCATAGGGCGGAGGAGTCGGGCTCGGAAACGAAGCAGGGAGACGTCAGGGTACGTCGCGAAAACGGTTGCTCGACGAAGGTTGCTTCTCAAGCGAGTAACCTGCGACACCGGCTGCGCTTCGGATCGTCCGATCGGCCGCGAGCGCGGGCGGGCGCCGTTGCGGACGGAGCCGTCTCCGTCGGCCGTCCCTGCCGTCCCTGCCGTCCCTGCCGTCCCTGTCAAGCGTCTGTGAAAATGTCACCTTAACTGAGCAGTAAAAATGTCACTTTTTGTAGTGTGGAGGCCGCCCGTCACCAGAAGGCCTCATGATAGGTGTTGTGCTGGGAATACAGAGCCTCTTGGA
>NZ_JARBDC010000029.1:0-237 GCF_036577625.1 Paenibacillus sp. GYB003
TTTTGGACACTATCCCCGCAAAAACGGCGGGGGCAGCGTGCGGATAGCGCGCTTTCGCACACTATATGCCTGCCGCCCCCCGTTTGAAGCTGCGTCAGAGTGGGAGTAGTGCGCTTTTGGACACTATCCCCGCAAAAACGGCGGGGGCAGCGTGCGGATAGCGCGCTTTCGCACACTATATGCCTGCCGCCCCCCGTTTGAAGCTGCGTCAGAGTGGGAGTAGTGCGCTTTTGGACA
>NZ_JARBDC010000030.1:0-21771 GCF_036577625.1 Paenibacillus sp. GYB003
CCCTTAAGCCCCCTAATGAGATTGGAGAGTACCAAGGGAAATAAGGTACACTTAAATTAGGAGGCGAAGAGGATGCAGCGGAACAAGGTATTCGAAGAAGTACGGAACAAAGTAGCGCAGGAAGCCCTTGCGGGAATCAAGACGGGATTCCTTGCACGTAAGTACGACGTAACACCCAAGACGATTCGGAATTGGGTCAAAGAATATCAGGAAATGTTCGGTGACGACGCGGTTCCTACGATGGATGAACGCGTAGCCGAGTCGAAGCGTCTTGCCGAAATGGAGGAGAAGTATAGCCGTGCCCTGAAAGCATTGGGCGAAAAGCAACTCGAAATTGAGGTGCTGCGTGAACTCATAAAAAAGTCCAACCCTGCCTCGATGACAAACTTACCGTTGCGCAAACCTTCATCGAGCAGGGACGACCAGTAGCGACCATCTTACGATTCGTCGGTGCCGGTACCTCCACGTACTATGCCCGCCAGCAACAGAGTGCACACCAAGCCCCGGGTGAGGTTCGATGTGGGAGAAAAGATACGATGCACTCGCTCACACAGACCGGCCAAGTCATCAGCAATTCCCAGATTGAGGAGTGGCTGATGGATCTTGTCTCCGGTGAGGAGCATGTGTATGGCTACGCCATGTTGACTGAATGCCTGCGTATTCAACACGGTCTGGTAATCAATAAAAAGAAAGTATACCGGCTCTGCAAAAAACTCGGGATCTTGCACCCGCAGCGACGGAAAAAGAACCACTATCCCCGACGCTTGGCACGCAACCATACGATTGATGGACCGAATCAATTGTGGCAGATCGATATCAAATATGGATATGTTGCCGGGTACGATCAGTTCTTTTTTATCGCGGACATTATCGATGTGTTCGATCAGAGTATCGTTGGTTACCACACCGGTTCCTCGTGCGAAGCCAGGCATGTTTGCGATGCCGTAAGACGGGCTTTACGCTCGCGTATTGCAGACGGCCAGACGAAGCCGATCCTACGCACGGATAATGGTCCCCAATTCGTTAGCAAAGCCTTTGGCGATATGTGTGCGGAAGAGAAGCTAGAACACGAGCGAATCCCGCCGAAGACGCCAAACATGAACGCCTATATTGAGTCGTTTCACGCTACATTGGAGCGCGATCTGCTCCGGAAAGAAAGCTTTAGGACGTTCGAAGAAGCGTATCAGGCCGTTCATGCGTATATGGATTTTTACAATAACCGCCGCTTGCAAAAACGCTTGGGAAAACGTTCGCCTGCCTCGTTTCTTCGTTGGGCGCAAGAAGGAACACATGAACTTTCCAAGTACAAGCGCGCGGTGTGAGCACGACGTAGGAAGCTTGACAGGGAGGGTGGGCATGCGAGGCTATCGGCCAAGGCGATGGTGTTCTCCCATCGCCCGATCGCCAATAGGCATGCCCACGGAGGCTCGCTGTCAAGTTTCCGGTCTCCACGCAAAAACCCTTGAGCTCGAGTAAATTCAAGCAATTTAAAGTCTCAGGGTTATTACCGCACGAACTCTCCATTTTTAGGGGGCTAGACCGATTTTAACCGGAGCTTTTCCTTGTATGTCGAAACGGCGCATGAAAGATAGCGAATTTGCCGGAGGTTTTCCGGTTCCATTCCGGTTGCCTCACAGGATAAGAACACCTTATGACCGAAGCCTTTCAATCAATCGCATTCGTGTTCTAGCAGTAGCTTATTCTTCTGCCCTGTAACGTCAAAAAAAGGAGCACGCGATCCGGCTCCTTGCAATATTTCGTCCCTATTTTGGTTTGCGGCTAATACGACATAACTACGTACGGTCAAAGGCGTTTCAATCCGGCTTCAAATACGGATCGCTCAGCAGCGCCCGAAGCTGCTCCTTCCCCCGATGGATGCGCGCTTTGACGGTGCCGAGAGGCAGATCCATCTTTTCGGCGATATCTTTGTCTTTCATGTCGTAATAATATTTATAAGTCAAAATTTGCTGCGTCTTCTCGTCCAGCTTGCGGATTTCGTCGAATATGATGTTGCGCATGACCCGCTCCTCGACGCCTTCCGCGGCGATCAGCGGCATGCCGCTTTCCTCCGCGTCGCCGAGCGAGACGGCGACCTTTCGCTTGATCATGTTGTAGGCCGTGTTGGTCGCGATCACTTTGGCCCATTGGATCAGCTTGTCCCTGTCGCGCAGCGTGTCGAGCTTGCGCAATATTTTGACCCACGATTCCTGCACCGCGTCCATCGCTTCCGTCTTGTTGCGAATGATCGAATACGTGACGATAAACATCTGCTTGTACACGTCCATCAGCAGCGCATCCTGCGTCTCTTTGCTATCGGGATCGGTTTGCAGCAGTCCTGTATTCATCAGGCCCATCTCCTATGAAACAGCGATTGTCGAATGGCAATGAATGCGCTTTACATCTGGGAATATATTAACATAATATCGCGAAAAATGAAAGAAACCGGCGCATTCGCTTACGCGAAATTTGCGCCGGCATGTCGGACTATAGCTCGAGTGCGCCGATTTGCCCTTCGGAGATGGCCGACAAGACGTCGTCCCACATGTTCAGCGTCTGTTCGGTCACCTTGCCGTTACCTTTCTTGACGATAAACACGTTGACCGTACGCTTGCCCCATTCTTTGTATATTTGATCTTTCGTCTCGTAGTACAGGTCGATTTTTTTTCCTTTGATCGCCGAACCGGTATCGGCCACGATGCCGTAGCCGTAGCCGGGAATATACAAAATCGTCCCGAGCGGAAACACTTTCGGATCGGCCGCGATCGTGGACAGCACGCCGTGGCGCACCTTCACGCCGGAATACGTGATGCCGTATTCGGGATGGCCGGGACGTTTGCCGGTCGATTCCACTCCGGCGTAATAGCCGGTAGCAACGACCTCGACGGAGCCCAAAAATTTCGTGGCGTCCTCGTGCAGCATCGGAAACCGTTTATTTTTTTCGATCAGCTCTTGCTTCGTTTTCAGTTTGGACAAACGTTCGATTACGACGCTGTGCGACGATGCGGAAACCGGTACGTCCGGTTGTCCGGACCGGACATGCTGCGCGGGATCGGCGGCCGACGTCGCGTTACGGGCGGCGGAGCCGTTTTCCGCCGGTACGAGGGCGATCAGCAGCAGCGCAATCCATAACGGCGCCCGGTATGTTCGGAAATGGCAAAACGTTGGCAATAGCGGTTTGTTTTCCATACCGTAGAGCATTCCCCAACATAAGCCGGAGTATACGGAAGCGTGCGCGGCCGTTCGGAAAAAAACGGGCCCGGGTGCCTTATCGCTTCGTGCGAATGTGTTCCGCGATCCGCGAAACGACCGATTGCACCGGGAACACGCCGATATCCCCTTCGTCACGGACGCGAACCGATACCGTGCCGTCGCGGGCTTCGTTCTCGCCGACGATCAGCATATAGGGCGTCTTGGACAGCTGCGCTTCGCGGATTTTGTACCCGAGCTTCTCGCCACGCAGGTCGGCTTCGGCGCGAATGTCCGCATCCCGCAGCAGCTGGACCGTTTGCTTCGCGTACTCGTCGAATTTGTCGGATACCGGAATGACCGCGGCTTGAACGGGCGATAGCCACACCGGAAACGCGCCGGCGTAATGCTCCGTCAAAATGCCGATGAACCGGTCGATCGAGCCGTACACGGCGCGGTGAATGACGACGGGACGCACTTTCGCGTTCGATTCGTCGACATAGGAAAGGTCGAATTTCTCCGGCATTTGGAAGTCGACCTGGACCGTGGCGCACTGCCAGCTCCGCTTGATCGCGTCGCGAATATGGAAGTCGATTTTCGGGCCGTAAAACGCCCCGTCGCCCTCGTTCAGACGGTACGGCACATTTCGTTTCTTCAGCACGTTGCGCAGCGCCGTTTCGGCGCGCTCCCACTGCTCGTCGCTTCCCATCGACTGCTCCGGCCTTGTCGACAGCTCCATCCGGTATTCGAACCCGAACACGTTGTACATGCCGTCGATCAAGTCGATCACGTTTGCGATCTCTTCCTCGAGCTGGTCCAGCCGGGCGAAGATGTGCGCATCGTCCTGACAAAACGTGCGAACCCGCATCAGCCCGCTTAATGCCCCGGAATATTCGTGCCGGTGCACCTGCCCGAATTCGGCCATCCGAATCGGCAGCTCCCGGTACGAGCGCTTCTCGTTTTTGTAAATGAGCATGTGGCCGGGGCAGTTCATCGGCTTCAGGGCGAAAGCCGTATCGTCAACCTCGCTGAAATACATATTGTCGCGGTAATGGTCCCAGTGGCCGGACTGCTCCCACATGCGCCGGTTCATCATGAACGGCGTGCGCACTTCGGCATAGCCGAGCTTCGTAAACAAGCTGCGGGAATATCGCTCCAGCTCGTCCCGGACGATCGTCCCTTTCGGCAAATAAAACGGCATGCCGGGCGCTTCCTCGGAAAACATGAACAGCCCCAGCTCTTTGCCGATGCGGCGATGGTCGCGCCTTTTCGCCTCCTCCAGCATGGCGAGATGTTCGTCCAATTCGGCCTTCGTCGGGAAAGCCGTGCCGTATATGCGCTGCAGCATTTTGTTGTTCGAATCGCCCCGCCAATAGGCGCCCGCCACGCTGAGCAGCTTGAACGCCTTGATGCGCCCCGTCGAAGGCACGTGCGGTCCGCGGCACAGGTCGACGAATTCGCCCTGCTCGTATATCGAGATGACCGCGTCGTCCGGCAAATCGCCGATCAGCTCCAGCTTGAGCGGATCGTCCTTCTCGGCGAACAGGCGAAGCGCCTCTTCGCGGCTTACCTCGCGGCGGACGATCGGCCAGTTTTCCTGTGCGATTTTTTCCATTTCCTTCTCGATTTTGCCGAGGTCCTCCGAAGAGACCGGCTGCTCCAGGTCGATGTCGTAATAAAAGCCGTCCTCGATGACCGGACCGATGCCGAGCTTAACGCTTTTGTCGCCGTAAACGCGTTTCAACGCCTGCGCAAGCAGATGCGCCGCGCTGTGGCGGTATATCTCGAGTCCGTCGGCGGACTCGAGCGTCACGATCTCCGCCTTCGCATCCCGCTCCAGCTTGTAATCCAGATCGACGACTTTGCCGTCCACCTTGCCGGCGATCGCCTTTTTTTTCAAGCCGGGGCCGATCGAGGCGGCAACCTCCGCAAGGCTAGTCCCCGCAGGAAAATGTTTTGCGGCCCCGTCGGGCAAGTATACGTTGATGGACATGAGGATCTCCTCCTGGATTTGTTTATTCGCCTCGGAAGCCAAGGCTTCCCGGCGTTTGGGGTTGGTAGGCCTTGCCGCGGCGCCGGTTCGGACGAGTTGGAGCACTATCCGTGCGAGTGGGCCGGAATTTTTGCTCGGATAGTGTTCTTTTGAACGTTGTCCGCGCGGTTCGGCCTTGCCGCGGCGCGGCGCGGTTCGGACGAGTTAGTGCTCTTTGGAGCACTATCCGTGCGAGTGGGCCGGAATTTTTGCTCGGATAGTGTTCTTTTGAACGTTATCCGTGCGGTTCGGCCTTGCCGCGGCGCCGGTTCGGACGAGTTAGTGCTCTTTAGAGCACTATCCGTGCGAGTGGGCCGGGATTTTTGCGCGGATAGTGTTCTTTTGAACGTTATCCGCGCGGTTCGGCCTTGCCGCGGCGCCGGTTCGGACGAGTTAGTGCTCTTTAGAGCACTATCCGTGCGAGTGGGCCGGATTTTTGCGCGGATAGTGTTCTTTTGAACGTTATCCGCGCGGTTCGGCCTTGCCGCGGCGCCGGTTCGGACGAGTTAGTGCTCTTTGGAGCACTATCCGTGCGAGTGGGCCGGATTTTCGCGCGGATAATGTTCTTTTGAACGTTATCGCATCCAAAAAAAATACGCCCGTCCCAAAAGGGACGAGCGTCTCGTGGTTCCACCCTGCTTCGTTCCGCCGCTGTTTTCCATAGCCGGCGCAACCTTCGGCATCCGGTAACGGGGATGAAGCGGCTCCGGCTACCGGGATCGGCGATTGCCGTCCGTTCGCCCAAGCGGCTGCAAAGCGGTAAACGGCCGGTTCGGTCTTAAGGGGCTCTCACCTGTTCCCCTCTCTCTGGGAAGCGTCGCCGGCGTTCGTGTCTTTGGTCGATGCCTGTATGCGATTCGGTTCAGGTCATACTTGTTTCGTGCGGATTTCTTCCGTAATCATCGAGATGACGACATCGGTCGCATGAGCACCGATATCGCCCTCGCCCCGTTTGCGCACGGACAGCGTGCCGGCGTTCACTTCATTTTCGCCGACGACGAGCATATACGGCGTTTTCTCCAGCTGCGCCTCGCGAATTTTGTAGCCGAGCTTCTCGTTGCGCAGATCGGCTTCGGCGCGAATGCCGGCGGCCAGCAGCTTTTCGGTCGTTTGCTTCGCGTACTCCTCGAATTTGTCCGATACCGGAATGACGACCGCCTGCACCGGGGACAGCCAGGTCGGCAGCGCGCCGACGAAGTTTTCGAGCAAAAACGCGGTCATCCGCTCCATCGTGCTGATAATGCCCCGGTGAATGACGACCGGCCGGTGCTTGTTGCCGTCTTCGCCGACATATTCGAGGCCGAACCGTTCCGGCAGCAGGAAGTCGAGCTGCGCAGTCGACAGCGTCTCTTCTTTTTTGAGCGCCGTTTTGATTTGCACGTCCAGCTTCGGCCCGTAAAACGCCGCCTCGCCTTCCGCCTCGTAATACGGCAAATTCAGCTCCTCGACGACTTCCTTCAGCATGCGCTGGGACATTTCCCACATCGCGTCGTCCGGATAATATTTCTCGGTATCCTTCGGGTCCCGGTACGACAGGCGGAAACGGTACTCCTTGATCCCGAAATCCTCATAGACGCGCTGAATGAGGCGAACGACCCGGGCGAATTCATCCTTGATCTGGTCCGGACGGGCAAAAATATGCGCGTCGTTCAGCGTCATCGCGCGGACGCGGTGCAAGCCGGTAAGCGCTCCGGACATTTCGTAGCGGTGCATCGTGCCGAGCTCGGCGATGCGGATCGGCAGATCGCGGTAGCTGCGCATGTCGCTCTTGTAAATCATCATATGGTGCGGACAGTTCATCGGGCGGAGCACGAGCTCCTCATTGTCCAGCTCCATCTTCGGGAACATGTCTTCCTGGTAATGCTCCCAGTGACCGGATATTTTGTACAGCTCGACGCTGCCGAGCACCGGCGAATAGACGTGGTCGTAACCGAGCGATTCTTCCAGATCGACGATGTAACGTTCGAGCAAACGGCGCAGCTTCGCCCCTTTCGGCAGCCAGAGCGGCAGCCCTTGACCGACCTCTTTGGAAAAGGTAAATATTTTCAAATCTTTGCCGATGCGGCGATGGTCGCGCTTCTTCGCTTCCTCCAGCAGCACGAGATGTTCGTCCAGCTGCGCTTTTTTCGGGAAGGCGGTGCCGTAAATGCGCTGCAGCATTTTGTTTTTCGAGTCGCCGCGCCAGTACGCGCCGGCCACGCTGAGCAGCTTGAACGCCTTGATGCGGCCGGTCGAAGGCAAATGCGGACCGCGGCACAGGTCGAAAAATTCGCCCTGCTCGTAAATCGAGATGACCGCCTCATCCGGCAAATCGCGAATAAGCTCCAGCTTGAGCGGATCTTCCAGCTCGCCGAAAAGGCGGAGCGCTTCTTCGCGGCTCACTTCGCGGCGAACGATCGGCAAGTTTTCCTGCGTAATTTTTTCCATTTCCTTCTCGATTTTGTCGAGATCTTCCGAAGAGACCGGCTGCTCCAAATCGATATCGTAATAGAAGCCGTCCTCGATGACCGGGCCGATGCCGAGCTTGACGTTTTTGTTGCCGTAAATTCGCTTCAGCGCTTGTGCGAGCAAATGCGCGGTGCTGTGGCGGTATACCTCGAGACCGTCTTCGGAATCGAGCGTCACGATTTCCACCTTCGCGTCCTGCTGAAGCTTGTGGCTCAAATCGACGACTTTGCCGTCCACTTTGCCGGCGATCGCGTTCTTTTTCAGGCCGGAGCTGATCGAACCGGCGACGTCCTCGATGGTCGCGCCCGCTTCGTATTCCCTTACCGCTCCGTCAGGCAGCGTTACTTTGACAGTCATTGCTTGTCTCCCCTTCAGGTTTGTTTGGCCCTTCATTAAGGCCTGGAAAGCGAAGCTTTCCGGCGATGATTTTGTTTGCCTTGGCTCTTGCACTGCTCGAAAAAAAGCTTCACGACAAAGTCGTGACGCGGCCCGCCGCACGATGCATCCTTTCATTCTCTAAAGCGGCAGTTTCACCAACAGAGGGCATCGACGTCTCATGGAACCGCCGAATGGAAGCGGGTCTTCGGGGGAAGCGCCCGACAGGGCGCCTTCCTCTGGAGACGAAAAGCGCTCCCCCGCAACCGTTCCGCCGAAGACGGCCCCGTACCTCCTTCGCTTCTTGCGGGTCTCGGGGCGGCAGCCCCGAGTCCTCCCCTTGAGCGAAGGGGGAAAGAGGGGGTTCGGCTCACGGGAAAGAGGGGGTTCGACTCTCCAAAAACAAAAAACACGCTCCGTCCCGGAAGGGACGAGCGTGTCGGTCTCGTGGTTCCACCCTATTTCGTTCCGCCACCGCCGAAGCGGCAAGCCGAACCTTAGGCCATCCGGTAACGGGGATGAGACGCCGGCGTCTACTGCCTGCCGCATCGCTTGCGGCGCGGGTTCGAGCCAAAGCTGCAAAGGGGTAAATCCGCTGTTCGAACAGAAGGAGATTTCAGCGCGAGTCTCCTCTCTCTGGACAGTCTTGCAGGGATTCATGTCTTTGGTCATCGCTTGTTCAATGTCGATCGTTATGTTACATCATATTACCCGAACGCTCGGGTCGTGTCAAGGGTACAGCTGATCCTTGTTTTTGCCGCCGAGGACGGTGCCGCACAATTTGCAGTACGTGCAAATCATCGCCCGGTTTTCGAAAATTTGCATGATCGTTTTAATGACCTGCTCCTCCGGATCGCGCGTATGGATGACGATTTTTTGCGGGGAAACGGAAATAAGCGTGCTGACGATCATGTCCTCGAAATTGATTTCTTTATCGAGCAGCTCCAGCGTAAAGCCGTCGAACTGCTCCGTATCGATCGGGTTCATCTGTTCGTTGTAAAGCGTAAACTCGTTGCCGCCGCGATGCATCAGATGAGCGACCGGTATTTTCGTTTCCTGGATATACACGAAATATTTCAGCAAAGAAATAAACTCCTGGTATTGCTGGTCCATAATAAATTCGTCGATCGCGTACTCGGCCACTTCCCGCAGCTCGTTCATATAATCCGTCAACCGGAAACGGATGAACCCGATCAAATTCATTTCGCTATGCTGCTCCAAATAATGAAACAGACTGTCGGCGATTTTATGCTGCCGCCGTTGACGCGATCGCGGCAAGTCGGCCGCCTCGGGCTGGTCCAACACTTGCCGGCAATATTGTTCGATCGAGGAAACGTCCACCTCGTCCTCATACCGATAATGCCCGGTAATGATGTCGCGAAGCAGCTTTTGTTCCATTTCGTCCAGTATAAAAGCGGCCATCGTATCGGCGGCTAACCGATAAACGGCGGAGCTCGACTCGTTCAGCTGAAATTCCGGCAATAGGGCCAGGCATCGCAGCGTCACGTGATTTTTGTACGAATCGCATTCGAAACGGACGGGGTGTCCGGCTGTATGTAAATCCCGGGCGGATAGCGATAGTCTGACGTAAAGCTTGTCGGCGAAAGCGGCGCAATTTTTCGGCAACGTCAAGGCGAACAGTTCCATCGGACTCACTCCTTTCTACGCGAACGATTGAAATAGTTTGCTTTCTAAAAGTATATGGCCTACGCGACCGGGATATACAAACAACAATTTGGCACGATAGCGGACCTGTCGGGAATCGTTTTGATGTATAATGGACACGGAACGGATGGGAAAGGAAAACAAGCCAGGCCGAATAGGCGGGGAGGTTGTCGAAAATGGCGCAAGCGGAACTGATCCTGGACGCGAAGGCGACGCTCGGGGAAGGACCCAGCTGGGACGAGCGAAACGGCTTGCTGTATTGGGTCGATATCGAAGGGAAACGGCTGCATACCTACGAGACCGGCAGCGGAAAAACGTCGTCCGTTTCGTTCGGGCAACGAATCGGAGCGGCGGTGCCTCGCAAGTCCGGGGGCGTCGTCATGGCGATGCAGGACGGATTTTACGCCTACGATCCGGCTCGGGGAGGCCTATCGTTTTTGGGAAATCCGTCCGGACGGAAAGAGGAAACCCGTTTCAACGACGGCAAATGCGATGCGGCCGGCCGTTTTTGGGCCGGAACGATGTCGCTAACCGGCAAAGCCGGGCAAGGCGCGCTTTATTGTTTGGAAACCGACCTGACGATCCGGACCGTCATCGAGAACGTGTCGTGCTCGAACGGACTCGCCTGGAGCCCCGACAACCGGACGATGTATTACATCGATTCGCCGACGCGAAAGGTCGTCGCTTACGACTACGATTTGGCCTCGGGACAAATCGCTAACGGGCGAACGGTCGTGGAAGTGACGGAGAAAGGCGCCGTTCCGGACGGGATGACGTGCGATGCGGAAGGGATGATATGGGTCGCGCTATGGGGCGGCTTCGGCATCCGCAGATGGAATCCGGCGACCGGCGAGCTGCTGCTGAAGGTCGAGGTGCCGGCGGAGCAATCGAGCTCCTGCGCGTTTGCCGGCGCGGAATTGAACGAGCTGTACATCACGTCGGCGAGGGTCGGCATTGCCGAATCCGACCAACCGCTGGCGGGAGGACTGTTCGTCTACAGGGCGGGTATAAAAGGATTGCCGACGTTCGCTTTCGGCGGATAATACGGGCCGACAAATCCGGGCAGAGCCCAATGGCGCTAGCCCGGTTTCTTTGTGTATTTGTCGCCGCGGCAAGAATGCAGCAGCAGCCGGAGGGTAAGAGTCGTTCGGGACCGCGATTTCGGCGATTTCGGCGCGGAACGCTTGCGGCTCCGGCAGCTGCTAACGAATCGAGTAATCGCTATCCGGGCCGAATGCGGAGGTTTGAAAATGTAATCCCATCGACCGACACGGATCCCGGTTTATGAAACATAAACGAAAAAGCGCCGAAGCTCGGCGCTTTTCATTCGATCAATTTTGCATCACGAAATCGTTCTCGACCTTCTCGTTCACGTCGTCGAACATGCGCAATATTTCATAGCGCGTATTGCGCTGGGCCGGAATTTTGCCCGCGGCGCGAATGAGGTCCAGCGTCGAGCTGATGTTCACCTTATGCGTCGTGCCGGCGGCGGAAACGACGTTTTCCTCGATCATCGTGCTGCCGAAGTCGTTGCAGCCGTAGTGGAGCGACAGCTTGCCGACCTCCGGTCCCATCGTCACCCACGACGATTGGAAGTTCGGGATGTTGTCGAGCATGAGGCGGCTGATCGCGACATTTTTCAAATAAGCGTCCGGACCGAGCTTCTCCGCCTTCAAGTTCGTATTGTCCGGCTGGAACGTCCACGAGATGAACGCCAAAAATCCGGGGGACGGGTACTTGTTCGCGATGCACTCGTCCTGCGCTTCGCGCACGCGCAGCATATGCAGCACGCGCTCCTCCATCGATTCCCCGAAGCCGATGACCATCGTCGCCGTCGTGTTCATGCCGATCCGGTGGGCGGTCCGCATCACGTCCATCCATTCCGTCCAGCTGCCCTTCAGCCGGCTGATTTTACGGCGCGTCCGGTCGTCCAATATTTCCGCGCCGCCGCCCGGAAGCGAGTCTAGCCCGGCTTCGTGAATTTGCCGCACGACTTCCTCGAGCGACAATCCGTCCGACACTTCCTTCATCTTCCAAATTTCCGCCGGCGAGAACGAGTGCATCGTAATGTCCGGAAACCGTTTCTTGATATTGCGAAGAAGATTCGTATAATAGCTGAACGGCAAATTCGGGTTCGTTCCGCCCTGCATCAAGATTTCGGTGCCGCCTACGTCGATCGTTTCCTGGATTTTTTGGAATATCGTCTCGTCGGGCAGCACGTACCCTTCCTTCGAACCGGGCGCCCGGTAAAACGCGCAAAACCGGCAGTAGACGTCGCAAATGTTCGTATAGTTAACGTTCCGGCCGATGACGAACGTCGTAACCGGCTCGGGATGAAATTTGAGCATGATTTGATTGGCGGCCGCGCCCATCTTCTCGATCTCGTCGGAGTCGTACAGCGCCAGGCCGTCCTCCAAGTCCAGTCGTCCCCCCGACAGCGCTTTGTCCAATATGCGGTCGATCCGGCTCATCCTATCACTCCTTCACATGTTCCTTCTATCGTACCATATCGGCACCCGGAAAAACAGGAAGAAACGGTGACGTTTTTGCCGCATCGAACGGCTCCTGTCGACTATCGGACCGCTTCGTGCAATTCGTAATGGCGGATCGCTTCGGCCACTCCGGCGCCGTAACGCCGTTCGGCGATATAGCCGCCGCGTCGGCGAACCCGCTCCTTCACCTCTTCGTCGGCGTTTCCCGGCGCCGCGGCGGCGAAGCCGTACGGTCCGGCCAGCATCGTCAAGTCGTTGGCGCCGTCTCCGATCGCTAAAGTCTCGGCGGGCGGGACGTTCATTTGGGCGCATAATGCCGATAAAACCGCGCCTTTTCCTACCGAAACGTGCCGCACGGACAGACCCTTTCCGTTGCGGACGGCCGTATACGGCAGCCCCTGCTCCCGCAGCCATTCCGCTACGACGGTTTCCCCTTCCCGGGCGGCATGCGCATCGGCGAATATCAACTCCACAAACCCCCGGCGCAGCTCCTTCTCTTCCGCCAACCGTTTGCACGACGGATCGATAGCCGCAAGCGCCGCCGCGAGCGAATCCGATACGCCGTGCGCGATTCGCCGAAAATGCTCCCGTTCCGTACGATCGACGGCGTCGTTTCGCAGCGCATCGGTCTCATAAATTCCGTTATCGCGAAGCTCATATATAAACCTTTCTTCTTCCATCATAAAATGCGGCCAGCCTTCCGCCGCCGGATCGATGCCTTCCCGCTTCAGCAGCTCGATCATAAAGGGGTAGTCGCGGCCCGTCGCAAACCCGACGATCGCGCCGTTTCGGGCGATCCGGCGCAAAGCTTCGACCGCCTCCGGCAGCATGCCGTAACGGCCCTTCGTTCCTCCGAGCAAGGTGCCGTCCAAATCGACCGCCACCATACCGATTTTCATGCCGCGTCCCTCCCGCATCGTACAAGTGCATGCATCATTCGCAACGTGTTTATTATAAATTCGCTCCGGACGAAAAAGGATACCCGATTCCTTGAACTTTGTATCCGATTGTGGGCTGTTCCCCGCGATCCGCAAAAAAAAAGAAGATCCGAACGCGGCGCGGCGCCGCCCGGATCCTTCCTATTGGCCGTATCCTTTCATTTTTTTGCAAAATTCCTTCGGGGAACAGCCGTTGAACTTTCGGAACATCCGGTAAAAATGCCCCCGGTTTTCCATCCCGATGCGCACCCCCGCTTCTTCGACGCTGACGTCCTCCGTCAGCAAAATGCGCTCCGCCATTTTGATCCGGCGGTAGTTGAAATAATCGACGAACGACATGCCGATCACTTTTTTAAAATATGCCACGAAATGGGAATAGCTGATGTTGACCATCCGGCTCGCTTCCTTGATCGTCATTTTGGCGCCGGGATTTTTGTCGATATAGTCGAGCACGGGCCGCAGCCGTTCCAGGTCGGGCTGATGTTTGGCGGACAGCAGCTTGCGCGTATCGGAGCGAAGCAGCGCCAGCAGCAGCCGCCTGATGTGCAGGCTTACCGCCATTTCGTAGCCGAAGCCTTTGTTCTGCATTTCCTTGTAGATGTCCAGCAAGCAGGCGATGACGTCTTGCCTCGCGTTCCCGTTTTCTTGAAAGATGTAGTTGAGCTCGTCCAAAGCGATGCGGCTATCCATGAACAAATTGAAATACGGCATCGTCGTCGAGTCGCTGTACTGACTGCTGTCGAATTGAAAAACGATATATTCCGCCGCCCGGGAGTAGTCCCGGTGAAGCTGGTTGGAGCCGATCAGGATCAAATCGCCGTCGCGCAGCTCGTACCTTCGCTTCTCCACGAAGACGTCAAGCCCGCCCCGCAGAATGTACAGCATTTCCGCCTGCTTGTGGCAATGCCAATCGTTCCACACCCCGTCGACTTTCCGGTGCATAAAAATTTTGAGCGGGACGAGGGGATTCTCGTATTTGACCTTCTCGTGATAAATATACATCGGGTACTCCTCCCAGCGGCATACCGCGAAGCGATCCAATGCATCCATTATACCACGGGAAACAAAGAAACCGTCCTCTGGGGACGGCTTCTTTGTATGGGTTGGGTAGTCTTGCATCCGCGCGCCGATGCCGCATGGGCTTGCGGCATTCGCGCCGTTTCAAACGGGTACTGCTTGTTTATTTGAACGGCTTCAGTTGCTTATCCGCCGGACGAACCGCATTGACTTGATCGACGTATGCCTGGAAAATTTGCTGACCTTTGTATTTGGTCATCAGCTCTTCGCGGTATTTCGGCCAGTTCGACGCGTCCTTGTCGTCGAAAATGACGACGTTTTGCAAGCGGGCCATTTCTTTGCGGAAATCGCCGATATTCATGCCTTCCGGCGGAGCGAGCGTAACCGGTTCGCCCGTATGCTTCGGAATCGCTTCGACGAACTTCAGGATGGCGCGGTCGCGGTCGGACACGCGCGGGTCGATCACTTCGAGACCGAGAACGGACGGCTCGTCGAGGTTCGTAAAGAACTTCCAAATGTCGAGGAAGCTGCCGTTTTTCGTCACGTCGGCTTCGTAAGCGGCCGGGTCGAGCGTAATCTTTTTGCCTTCTTTTTTGTAGTGCTTGCCTTCGAGACCGTAGTGGGTCATCAGGTAGCCTTCCTCGCTGGCGAGCCAGTCGAGAATTTGCACGGAACGCTTGATTTTCTCCGGATTTTTTTCCGCGACCTTCTTGGAGAACAGGAACGGGCTCGCGCCGCCGGTCGTGCCTTGCTTCCAGCCGTACGGCTGGTTCGCGAACGGGAATATGGGCTGCCAATCCGCTTTCGGATCGATCTGCTTCGTGCGGGATTGCACGCTGTTCGGCGCCGATTCGAGCGCGAAGTTTTTGTCGGTCGACCACAGGACGCCGACTTTGCCTTGCGCGCCTTTATCGAAATGCTGCGGCGCTTTGTTGACGAACCAGTCCGGATCGACGACGCCGTCCTTGATCATGTTTTTGACGTCCTGCAGCACGTTTTGCAGCTTCAGGCTGCTTTGCGTTTCCACGAACTCGAGGTTTTTCTCGTCGATCATGAAGTCGGCGACAAGACCGTTGTTGATCCAGGCCGGGAAGTCGAGCGGCAAACGGTTGCCGGCCGCGGCGGCGCTGAAGCCGTACGTGTCCTTCTTGCCGTTGCCGTCCGGATCGTCGTTCGTGAATTTGCGCATGACGTTCATCAGCTCGTCGTACGATTTCGGCATTTGCAGGCCGAGCTTGTCGAGCCAGTCTTTGCGGACGTAGAACGAACCGTACGTATTGCGCTGGAACGGCATCGGCGAGCGGGAATATTGAATGCCTTTCAACTGGTAGTTTTTAATTTCGTCTTCCTTGATCCACTTGAAGTAGTTCGGCATCGTTTCTCTCGTAACGAACGGCGTTTGGTCCGCGAGCAAGCCGTCGACCGCGAACTTTTGGCTCGCCGCGCCGTTGGACAGAAACATGTCGGGATGGTCGCCGCCCGTCATGATGACGTTGATTTTGTTGTCGTAGTCGGTGCCGAACGGCAAGTAGTCGAGCTTCAGCGTTACGTTGAATTTTTCTTCGATCGCTTTCTTCACGAAATCTTTGTCCGCCGAAGGCAGCGAAGCGGTGGCGGGAGCGAAAACGAACCATTTCAAGTCAAGCTTTTGCTGCGAATTGCCGCCGCTTGCGGCGTCGCCTCCCGAGGCGGCAGGCGCATTGTCGTCCTTCGATCCGCAAGCGCTCAGCACCATCGTGCTGACGAGCATTACCGCGCCCAACACTTTTAACGTTTTCATGGAATCCTCCTCGATCTGACCCAGATGTCCGGTTGTAGTTTTTGCCTGGAACCCCTTTGATTAATCCGACGCCTATCGACACATTGGTAACAGCATACGGCTTGGCGGCTTGCGCCCGGCGACCACCTCCATACCAAAATACGATGCCCGCCGCACTCGGCGGAAACTTGCGGGCAAACGCTTCCATTGTATGCAAAAGAGTGTGGCAGGCACGATTGCGCGGTCCCGCCAAGCTCGAAAATCCGACCTGGGGAGACGGAAGGCCGTCTCCACCCGATCAAGCGATGACGTGCAGATTTTGCAGGTTCACTTCGCCGTCCAGCGCCTCGCCGGCCAAAAAACGGCGAATGTCCTCGATCGAATACCGGCCGAGCCGCTGTTTGCCGTTGTTGACCGCGCCCGCGATATGGGGGATCAAAATCACGTTCGGCAAGCTGCGGAACGGATGGTCCGTACCGGGAGGCTCCTGCTTCGTAACGTCGATGCAGGCGATGAATCTTCCTTTGGCGAGCTCCGCCGCCAAATGCTCTTCGTTGATCAGGCTGCCTCGCGCCGTATTGATCAAGATCGCGTCGTCCCGCATGAGCGCGAACGTCCGCTCGTTGAACATGTCGTTCGTCTCCGGAATCGAAGGGGCGTGGATCGAGATCACTTCCGACAGCCGCAGCAGTTCGTCCAGCTCGACCTTGCGGCAGCCGAGCGCCGCGGCCTCTTCGGCCGATACGATCGGATCGTACAGCAAAATGTCGACTTCGAACTGCTTCAGCAGCCGGATGTAATGGCGGCCCGCCTTGCCGGCGCCGACGACGCCGATCGTAACGTCGAACAGCTCGCGGACGCGTTCCCGCCCTTGCTCCCACAAGCCTTCGCGCGTGCTGCGGGCGAGCTCCCACATCCGCTTCATCGCGGTAATCGTAAGGCCGAGCGCCGTTTCGGCCACGCCTACGCCGAGAGCGTCGTTGGCGCTGCTTACCCGGATGCCGCGTTCGATCAGCTCCGGCGTCACGATTCCTTTGACCGTTCCGGCGGCGTGCGCGACCAGCTTGAGCCGTTTCGCCTCGCGAAGGACGTCGGCGTCGAACGGAGGACATCCCCAGGACGTAATGACGATATCCGCATCGCGAATCAGTTCGGCGACGCGCCGTTTATCCGGATTGCCGGGATTCGGGTTGACGACGAGCTCGCCCATTTGACGGAGCCGGTTCAAATGCTTCTCGGTGAAAATTTCTCCCCAGACGTCGGCTCCGGGTATTAAAGCGATTCGATTCATGATGCTCCCGCTTTCCGTATGAAATGGTTTTGATTGACATTAACTCACAACTAACTCTGAATGACTTCATTCTAACGAAACGCTTCCCGTTTTGTCAACATAAAATCGTTTTCAATTCATTTTCATAGCCTACAACTGACTCACATAACAAAACATAGCGGTTACGCACCTCCGGAGGAACCGGTCCGCACACAAAAGGACGCCTCCGAAACCCGCGCGGGAAGCGGGATCGAAGGCGCCCTTGCGCCTGCTGCCAAATACCGACTCATCTTCTGACTCGTTTCAAACCGTCTCGACCGCCGCCTCGCGACGGCTCGCGTTCGCTTCCCTCAGCTCGTTCAGCTTTTGTTCGATTTTGACGCACACGGATTCTTCCGATTCGAGTCCGGCCCAGTACAGCTTCACTTCGTTGATGATCGCCGACAGCATCGGAATCGTCACGTTCAAATCGGTATACAGCCGGTACGTGGGGACGATATCGCGGTGCATCGGATAGCGAAGCGGCCGGAACATCGTTTCCTGGCCGATCCATTCGGCGGCGGGCTTCAGCGCCGGGATGCTGAGCGTGCGCTGGCGTATGTTCAGCTGCGACGAATACGACGTCAAAAAATCGACGAACGTCTGCGCCGCCTCCTTCTGCTCGGATTTCGCGTTGATGCCGAGCCCGATGGCGATCAGCATCGTGCGCGGATCGCCCTGGTACGGCACCGGGGCGATATCGTATTCGAAGCCGGCTTTTTTCAGCTCGTTCAGCCCGAAATACGTCGTCATGATCATCGAAGCCTTCTCCTGCAAAAACAGCTTCTCCGCGTCCGCCTCCTCATAGAACAGCGGCATGAGCGCCTGGTTCATGACGATGTCGCGGCACAGCTGCAGCGCCTTCATCCACGGCCCGTCGCAAATCCGAACCGGCTCTCCTTCGGGCGGGAGCGCCGCGCCGCTTTGCAGCAAGAAGACGGGCCAGCGGTTGTTGGACAGCAAATAAAAATAAAACCCGTACCGCTCGTTCGGCACGGCCAGCTTGTCGGCCGCCCGCCTCAAATCGTCCCAAGTCCAGCTGCTGTCCGGCTCGAGGACGTTTTTTTCGCGAAAATGATTGCGGTTGTAGCACAGGACGACCGGGGAAAACGTGAGCGGCTGCACCCACTGCCTGTCGTCCCAGACGAACAGTTTGTTCAGGTACGGATAAATGTCGTCGTTCGTCCGCTGCGGCTCCAGCAAGCGCAGCGCGTCGTGTTCGACCATTTCGCGAAAATTCGGGTAGTTGACCGTCACGACGTCCATAATGCCGGACTCGAGCGTGTCGCGGACGCTGACGTAATGCTCGAGCATCATCGTCTGGACGCGGATGCGGGGATATTGCTTATGGAATTGGGAAAGAAGCGTGCCGAGATCCGTCTCCTCCACCGTCGTCCGGTGACAGCCGAACCGGATCGTGATCGAGTTGCCGTCCGTCACGTCGGCGATCCGGTTGCCGACCTTCGGAATTTTCTCGATCAACCCTTCCGCTACGAGCACGTCGAGGCAATGTCTGACCGATTTGTTGCTGATTCGGTGCAGCTTGCCCAGCTCGCGCTCCGACGGCAAAAAGTCGCCGACGCTGCGTTTGCCCGAGACGATATCGTCGCGAATCGAGCGAATCATCTCGTCCATTCGTTTCGATAGCGTTTCCCGGCTTGGTCTGTTTGCCATGCCCATTCTACCTCGCTTTCAAACTCCAACCGCCGCTTTATCGCTCCTGTTGTAACGCACAGCTGACTTACGAAATCGGATTACAGCTATATTATCATAATCGCCGTTTGAAAAATAGGGGTTCGAGGAGCCGACCGCCATGTCCCGAAAAGGACCGATCCGACGCCGGCGCAAAAAAACAGCCTGCGTCGACGCCCGTTACGGGGTCGGCAGGCTGTTTGTCTATATCGTTATCGCGACCCGCTTCAGCCGAGCTCCGCCTTCGCCGCCTCGAAAGCGTTCGCCAGGTCGGCGATCAGGTCGTCCGCATGCTCGATGCCGACCGAGAACCGCAGCAGACGATCGTCGACGCCGACTTTCCGGCGGATGTCCTCGGGAATGTCCGCGTGCGTCTGCACGGCCGGATACGTCATGAGCGACTCGACGCCGCCGAGGCTTTCCGCAAAGGCGATCAGCCGAATGTGCCGCAATATCGGCTCGATCGTTCGGGCGTCTTTCATTTTGAACGAGAAAATGCCCGTATTGCCCGACGCCTGCCTGCTCTGAATGTCATGGCCCGGATGGTTCGGCAGCGCCGGGTAATAGACTGCCTCGACCATCGGATGAGTCAGCAAAAATTCGGCGATTTTCGTCGCGTTGTACTGGTGCCGCTCCATGCGCAGCGCCAGCGTCTTCATTCCCCGCATGAGCAGCCACGCGTCCTGCGGACCGAGCACCGCCCCGATCGAGTTGTGCAAAAACGCCATTTCCGCCGACAGCTCCTTGCCTTTCGTCACGATCAGGCCGGCCAGCACGTCGTTGTGCCCGCCCAAATATTTGGTCGCGCTGTGGACGACGATATCGGCTCCAAGCTCGATCGGCCGTTGGAAAAACGGCGTCAGCAGCGTGTTGTCGACGATCGAGACATACCCTTTCGCCTTCGCCCACGCGCAAATTTCGGCCAGATCGGTAATCATCATAAGCGGGTTCGTCGGCGTCTCGATCACGATCGCCTTCGTATTCGGCCGGCCGGCGTTCTCCAGCGCGTCCCGATCGTTCGTATCGACGTACGTGGCGGTAATGCCGAAGCGGCCGAGCACTTTCTCGATCAGCCGGTACGTCCCGCCGTACAGATCGAGCGAGACGATCAGGTGGTCGCCCTGCCCGAACATCGCGAATACCGTTTGCAGCGCGGCCATGCCGGAGCTGCAGGCAAAGCCGGCGTCTCCCGATTCCAGCTCCGCGATCGCCTGCTCCAAGACGGCGCGCGTCGGATTTTTCGTCCGCGAATAGTCGAAGCCCGTGCTTTGTCCGAGCCGCGGATGGCGAAACGCGGTCGCTTGGTAAACCGGGAAACTGACGGCGCCCGTAACCGGCTCGGATTGGGAACCGATTTGCGCCAAACGGCTTTCTATTTTCATACTCGATTATCCTCCTGGGCTTAATAGGAATTTAGTTGGAAAGAATCCCCACGGGAAGTGGGGCTTCTTCTTCGCGATATTCGGGCGGACGCTTACAATCCGGCGCCGTACGTCAGCCAGTCTTCTTCCGGCGCCGGCTTTTTCCGCAGGGCGCTCGGGTCGAACGGCGTTTCCTGGTAGACGTAGTAGTTGAGCCAGTTGGAGAACAGCAGGTTGGCGTGCGCTCTCCAGGTGACGAGCGGCTGGCGGGACGGATCGTCGTTCGGAAAATAGTTTTTCGGCACGTCGATCTCGAGACCTTTCGCCACGTCGCGGTCGTACTCCCATTTTAACGTACAATTGTCGTATTCGGAATGCCCGGTCACGAAAATATGTTTGCCGTCTTTCGTCGCGACGATATAAACGCCCGCTTCCTCCGACTCCGACAAAATGTCGAGCTCCGGCACTTTCTCGATGTCTTCCTTGCGCACCTCGGTATGGCGCGATTGCGGCACGAAAAACTGTTCGTCGAAGCCGCGCAGCAGCTTCACGTGCTTCGCCGTCGTCGTATGCGGGAAGACGCCGAAAATTTTGCGTCCGACCGGATATTTCGGCACACCGAAATGATGGTACAGCCCGGCCTGCGACGCCCAGCAAATGTACATCGTCGACGTGACGTTCGTCTTCGTCCAGTCCATAATTTGCTGCAGCTCGGCCCAGTAATTCACTTCCTCGAACTCCATCTGCTCGACCGGCGCGCCGGTGATGATCATCCCGTCGAAGTAGTCATCCTTCACGTCGTCGAACGTTTTGTAAAACTGCGTCAAATGCTCGACGCTCGTATTTTTCGACGTATGCGATTTCGGGTGCAGCAGCACGAACTCGACCTGCAGGGGCGTATTGCCGATCAGGCGCAAGATTTGCGTTTCCGTCGTTTCCTTCGTCGGCATCAGGTTCAATATCGCTATTTTCAGCGGCCGGATGTCCTGGTGAAAGGCCACGGTTTCGTCCATCACGAAAATGTTTTCTTCGATGAGCACTTCTTTGGCGGGCAAATGGTCGGGTACTTTAATCGGCATCGCGATCACGCTCCTGGGAGAAAAATAAAAAAACCTTTTCTTCGCAGATGAAGAAAGGCCATCGGTTCGCTTATGCTCGCATGTCCTCTCTCATCTCTCAGAAACGAACGTTTCGTCCGTCTCCGCAAGAATTAGCACCGTGCAGCATCGTCTGGCGACGAATTTGTCGGTTGCCGGGCTTCATAGGGCTGGTCCCTCCACCTACTCTTGATAAGAGTTTTGAAGCAGTATTCGATTATATACACTACTGTAGCCGATCCGGACGTTTTCGTCAAGATGGGTGCGACGAATGGTGTTGTTCGTCTGTGATAATGTCATACCATAACTGTTCTGAGATAATGTCACTATGGGACAGGAGACAATTACACTGACAGAAGACGAATGGAACAAGGTGAGAATCGTTGAAAAAATATTGGAG
>NZ_JARBDC010000031.1:0-75367 GCF_036577625.1 Paenibacillus sp. GYB003
GGAAGACGCGGCGCCGGATGCGGCGCGGGGCGCTGCCGGCGGCAACGCCGCCGCGCCTTTCGCCGCCGCGAGCTGGTTCGTCCCGCCGCGCTTCCGGATGGAAGCGGCGGATGGGCGCCGTGCGGCGGAGCGGGTCGTGCGCGTCGTGCGCGGCGCCGAATTCGAGCGATTCACGGCGGACAGCCGGGAGCGGCTGTTCCGCGAGCCGTTCGCGGTGCGGCCGCAGTCGGACCGGATGGGCTGCCGGCTCGGGGGGCCGCGACTGGCGCTCGCCGCCCCGCTGGAGCTGCTGTCCGAAGGCGTCGGCGAGGGGACGATTCAGGTGCCGCCGGACGGCGAGCCGATCGTGCTGCTGGCCGATCGGCAGACGATCGGCGGATACCCGCGCATCGCCCACGTCGCCGCCGTCGATATTCCGCTCGTCGCCCAGACGATGCCGGGGGAGACGATCCGGTTCGCGGAAATCGCGCTCGCCGAAGCGGAGCGGCTGCTGCTGGAGCGGGAGCGCCGCCTGCGAGCGCTGAAGGCGGCCATCGCGCTCCGACTGTCCAAAAAATGATACAGTCTACCGCCGTGTCCACCGAATTAGACGGCTTAACAAACAGCAAAGCCGCCGACGCATGCTTTTCAGCTGCGCCGGCGGCTTTTGCTTGCGACAGACGTCCGGAATAGCGGACGTTTGGGCATCTTATTTTACGGTTCAAGGGAGGGGAGACGAAAATAGCGGACGTTTGAACCTTTTTTCGGCGCATTTTCGGCGCATTTCGGGTCAGACCGGCCTGCTGCCACGAAATAAGAGATGCAAAAGCCCCTTAATTGTCTCCCGTCCTTTGCCGTCGCCTATTTAGCAGTCCCAAAACTCTGCTAAGCCCGCAACGCGCGAAGCTCCCAGCGAGCGGTGTTCGGCGTCCCATGACGGTGGTCAAGCACATGCCGATACCCAAAGCGTCACCGCCAACCGAAGCATCACCGCCAACCAAAGCGTCGCCGCCAACCGAAGCGTCACCGACAACGGAAGCTTCACCGCCACCCGAACCGTTTCCCCGGCCGAATCTTTAACCTCAAACGCGCGCGAATGCCGGCCGTGCGTTCAACGAAGCGGCGGCCGTCCGAGCCACGCGGGCACGACGTCCGGCGCGGTCAGCCGGCACGGCGCGAGACGGGGAGATCCCCCTTCGCTAAAGCACCCCGCCGAGCTTTCCCGATCGAAGGCCCGGACATCAACGTCAACGTCAACGGAACATATTTTTGACGACGAGCCACAAATTGGCCGGCTTCTCCGCCAGCCGCCTCGTATAGTACGGGTACCACATCGAGCCGTACGGAACGTAGCAGCGGACCCGGTAGCCTTCGGCGGCAAGCTGCGCCTGCTCGTTCATCCGCAGCCCGTACAGCATTTGAAACTCGAAGGCGTCCTTCGCGATGCCGTGCCCGGCCGCATAGCTTTTGGTCCAGGCGATGATGCGGTCGTCGTGCGAGGCGACGGCCGTGTAAACGCCGCTGTCCAGCGCGGCTCCGATCAACGCCTGAAAACGGCGCACGACTTCGGCGGCGTTTTGATAGGCGATCGAGGCCGGCTCCTTATAGGCGCCCTTTACGAGCCGCAGCCGAACGCCTTCCCGAAGCAGCTCGGCGGCGTCCGCTTCGCTCCGGTGCAAATAAGCCTGGATGACCGTTCCGACATTCGTCAGCCGCTCGGCGCGCAGCCGGCGAACGATGTCGATCGTCGCCTGCGTATGGGGCGAATTTTCCATGTCGATGCACACGAACATATTCGATTCGCTCGCCTTGGCGACGACCGCGCGAATGTTCGCATAGCACGCTTCCGGATCCAGGGCGAGCCCCATCTGCGTCGGCTTGAGCGATACGTTCGATCGGACGCCGGACCGGACGATGCCTTCGATCAGCTCGATGTATTCGTCGCGGTAGCCGCTTGCCTCGTCCAAATGCCGGATTCCTTCCCCGAGATGGTCGAGCGTGGCCAGTATGCCTTTGCGGTTCAGCGCCTCCACCTCCGCCAAGGCGCCTTGCAGCGTCGGGCTTGCGATAAATTTGCTCGCCAGCTTTTGTCCGTATTTGAGCGACAGCGCTTCCACGGCTTTGCTGCCGGCGATCGTCAACAGCGTTTTGCGGTAAAGCTCGGTCCCGATGCTCACGGGCAGTTCCCCTTTCGGATCGTCGTTCATACATTTTATGAAGAAGCACGAATCGTGCCAAACGTTCGCGGCGTTTTCGGATTCCGCTTCCCGGATCGATGAAGCTGGCACGGAACTTGCTTGATCGTTATCGGGAGCGGGATCGGCGGACGACCGAGGCAACCGCATGCTTGGCGCCGCCGCGAAATCGCTCTCGGGAGCAACGATACTTTTCCGATAAGTCGGAAGGAGGAGCCGTCAAATGAGAACACCGTTTTCGAACGAGCCGTTTACCGATTTCAAAGACGAGCGGAACAACGAGGCATACGAGGCCGCCCTGCGGCAAGTCCGCGCCGAGCTCGGGCGCGGGTACCCGCTCGTCATCGGCGGGGAGCGCATCGCGACGGAACGCACGGCGAAGTCCGTCAATCCGGCGTCGACGGCGCAGCTGATCGGGACCGTGTCGCAGGCGGACACGGCGCTCGCCGAACGGGCGATCGAAGCCGCCGCCCGCGCGTTCGAGACGTGGAGGCATGCCGATCCCCGCGAACGGGCCCGCTATTTGTACAAAGCGGCCGCGCTGATGCGCCGCCGGAAGCATTATTTTTCCGCGTGGCTGACGCTGGAAGCGGGCAAAACGCGCGAAGAGGCGGACGCCGACACGGCGGAGGCGATCGATTTCATGGAGTTTTACGGACGCGAAATGGAACGGCTTGCGCTGCCGCAGCCATTGACCCGCATCGAGGGCGAAGACAACGAGCTGTACTACATTCCGCTCGGCGTCGGCGTCGTCATTCCGCCGTGGAATTTCCCGCTCGCCATCATGGCCGGAATGACGACGGCGGCGATCGTCGCCGGCAATACGGTCGTTCTGAAGCCGGCCAGCCCGACGCCGGTCATCGCCGCGAAATTCGTCCAATTGCTCGAAGAAGCCGGGCTGCCGGACGGCGTCGTCAACTATTTGCCGGGACCCGGGGGCGAAGTGGGCGATTACTTGGTCGACCATCCGCAGACGCGGTTTATCAGCTTCACCGGCTCGCGCGACGTCGGGCTGCGCATTAACGAAAGGGCGGCGAAAACCGCTCCCGGCCAAAAATGGATCAAGCGCGTCATCGCCGAGATGGGCGGCAAAGACTCGATCGTCGTGGACGCCGAATGCGACCTGGAGCTGGCGGCCGACGCGATCGTCGCCTCCGCCTTCGGCTTTTCCGGGCAAAAGTGCTCGGCCTGCTCGCGCGCGATCGTCCACGAGGACGTATACGACGACGTGCTGGCGAAAGTCGTCGAACGGACGAGGAAGCTCGTCACGGCCGATCCGGCCGTCGCCGGAACGAATGTCGGACCGGTGATCGACGACAAGGCGTTTGCGAAAATTCGCGAATATATCGAAATCGGCAAAGGCGAGGGGCGTCTCGCGCTGGGAGGCGGCACGGGCGATCCGAACGGCTATTTTATCGAGCCGACCATTTTCGAAGGCGTCGATTCGCGGGCACGGATCGCCCAGGAAGAAATTTTCGGGCCGGTCGTCGCCTTCATCAAGGCGCGCTCGTTCGAGGAGGCGCTCGAGATGGCGAACGATACCGAGTATGGGCTGACGGGCGCCGTCATTTCGAATGATCGCGCCCATCTCGAGCTGGCGCGGCGGCATTTTTTCGCCGGCAATCTGTACTTCAACCGGAAATGCACCGGGGCGCTTGTCGGAACGCATCCGTTCGGCGGGTTCAACATGTCGGGCACCGATTCGAAAGCCGGGGGACGCGACTACCTGCTGCTGTTTACGCAGGCGAAGCTCGTCTCGGAAAAATGGTAACGGTTTCGTTCGCGCGTCGCTTATAATGGAGACAGCGACTACCGGAAACGGAGGCGAAGGCGTTGATCGGCCCGCGCTTGCTGCAGGAGCAGCATCTGAAACTCGCGATCACCCCCGAATTGAAGCAATCGATCCGCATATTGGCGATGTCCGGCGACGAGCTGTTCCGGTACGCGCAGGAGCAGGCGCTGGACAATCCGCTTCTCGACTGCGACGAGCGGCCCGGGCGGATCCGGCGGTCCGAACCGTCCGCATACGGCCGCCGCGCCGTGCGCCGTACGGCGGACGCGGACTACGATCCGCTCCGGAACGCCGCCGACGCGGGCCGCGTTTCGCTCGAGCAGCGGCTGCTGGGCGAGCTGCGCCAGCTGGCGCTGCCGCCCGAGCTGTACCGGATTGCGGCTTATTTGGCCGGCAACGTCACGGAAAGCGGCTACCTGGACGTCCCGCTGGAAGACGTCTGCGCCGCCCTCGGCGTGACGGAACGGACGGCCGCGGAGGCGCTCGGACGGCTGCAATCGCTCGATCCGCCCGGCATCGGGGCGAGAACTTTGCGGGAATGCCTGCTGCTGCAAATCGACCGCGACCGTAATCCCGCGCCGTTCGCCCGCGATATCGCGGACCGCTTCCTGCCGCACCTCGCCCGCGGGAAGCTGGACGCGATCGCCGGGGCGCTGCGCGCCGATAAAGCGCAGGTCGCGGCGGCGGCGAGCTATATACGCGGGCTCGACCCGAGGCCGGGCTTGTCGGCAAGCGACGAGCCGCCCGTTTACGTCGTGCCCGACGCGGTCGTGGAGGCGGCGCCGGACGGCTTTGCGGTCGAGATGAACCCGGCGAGCGTACCGCGGCTGTCGCTGAACGGCGACTACTGCCGCCTGCTCGACGGTCCGGTCCCGCCCGAAGCGTCCGCCTTTTTGACCGGCCGGCTGCAGTCGGCGCAATGGCTGATCCGCTGCCTGCGCATGCGCCAGCGGACGCTGTCCGGCGTCATCCGGGCGATGTTCGAGGAACAGCCGCATTTTTTGGCCGAAGGCGTCGGGGCGCTGCGGCCGATGACGATGGCGACGATCGCGGAAAAGCTCGGCATTCACGAGTCGACGGTGAGCCGCGCCGTTCGCGATAAATCGGTCCGGACCCCGCACGGCGTGTTCCCGCTCAAATTTTTTTTCTCGTCCGGCCTCGCGTCCGAAGGCGGCGGGACGGTGTCGGCGAAAGCCGTCAAGCTGCGCATCCGGCGGCTGATCGAAGGCGAGAACAAAAGCCGTCCGTATTCCGACCGCGAAATCGCCCGCGAGCTGGCCGCGCAAGGCGTCACGCTGTCCAGACGGACGGTGGCCAAGTATCGCGACGAGCTGAACATCTTGCCTTCCTCGCTGCGCAGGCGGGAGGAATGTCATACCGGTTGAAGCCGAAGGGCTGCTCCGCGTCCGCGATTCGCGGCTGCGGGGAGCCCTTCGCCGCGTTTCCGGCCGTCCCGTTTTCGCCGCCGCGAAGCGGAATTGACCTGCGACCGCCGGAAAGCTAAACTACTAAATATGTACGGAAAATTTTACGACATTAATGAAGCAGGGGAGCTTACAGCATGAAGGTGGTAACGTCGAGGAAAGGCCGGATTTATACGGAGCAAATGCCGGAACCGGCATGCGATACAAATTTCGTTATCGTGGAAAACGTTTATTCGGCGATCAGTCCGGGCACGGAAATGCTTATTATCGACCGGAGCAAGCATGTCGAACAAGCGCTCGCGCTCGGGTACAGCTCGGCCGGCATTGTCCGCGAAGTCGGCGAAGGGGTGGACAAGCTGGCTGTCGGACAGCGCGTAGCGTGCTACGGCGCGCCGTTCGTCCGGCATGCGGAGCGGATCGCGGTGCCGAAGCATTTGGTCGCGCCGCTTCCGGACCATGTCGACATGCGCGAGGCGGCGTTCGTCGCCCACGGGGCGATCGCCATCCATGCGCTGCGCCAAGCCGATCTCCGTTTCGGAGAAACGGCCGTCGTCGTCGGCCTCGGCATACTCGGCCAGCTGCTGTGCCAAATCGCGAACTCGGCGGGTTTCCGGGTCATCGGCTTCGATCTGCTGCCCGAACGGGGGGAGCAGCTGCGGGCGAGCGGCGCCGGCTGGGCGTGCGCGACCGCCGAGGAGCTGGCCGAAGCGATCCGCATCCGGTCCGAAGGGGCGGGCGCAGATGCGGTGTTCGTTTGCGCCGGGGGCAAGGCGGGCGGCTTGATCGACCAGTCGATGGAATGGCTGCGCGATCGCGGCAAAATCGTCATCGTCGGCGACGTGAAAACCGAATTCGACCGGAACGCGATGTTCAACAAGGAGATTCAGGTACTCATTTCCCGCGCCGGCGGACCGGGCCGCTACGATCCGACGTACGAAAAAGCCGGCGTCGATTATCCGATCGGCTACGTGCGTTGGACGGAAGGACGCAATATGGGCGAATACGTCCGTCTGCTGGCCGACGGCAAAGTGCGCGTAGGCTCGATGATTACGAGCACCGTGCCGGTCGATCGGGCGGCGACCGCCTACGAGCGGTTCATCTCCGACCCGCGCGGACAGCTCGGCGTGCTGCTGGCGTACGAACGGGTGCCGGCCGAGGTTGCGCCGATGTAAAGCTTCCGCTCCGGCAGGCAAACGGAACGGCGGACGCCCGCCGGACGATCGCGGCTGTCCGGCGAAAGGGCGAAATGCCGTCCGCCTGCAAAGCAGGACGCCTCCAAACCGTCTACGGGAGCCGGGATGGAGGCGTCTTTCGTGCCCTTTCGGACTTTCGGAAACGTTAACCGTCTTAATCGTTGCCCGTTTAACGGAACGGGTACGTATACTGCAGCGGCTCGTCGAACGTAGCGTAGTCGAGATTGACCATAAGCAGCAAATAACGCATGCCCGTTTTCGGATCGCTGATGATGATATGGTCGCGCCCGGCGGCCTCCAGCACGCCGCGGAAAATTTTCGCGTTCCATTGGCTGTTGTTTTCGTACGTCATGTATAAGGTGACCGTCTTGCCCAGGTTCAGGCGAAGTATGTTTTCCACAAAGGATTCTTCGGCGGGGAGCATGCCGGGCGGCGTATACGTCGCGGAGGGATACGCTCCGGGAACACCGGTGGGCATTCCGGCGGGCAATCCGCTCGGAGTGCCGGGCGGAATTCCGGGCGGCGTGGCCGCCTGTTGAGTCTGGTAGACGGGAGTGCCGGAGCCGGGTGCGGAACCGGAACCGGATGATTGCGTCCCCATTGGATAATAATAGTACTGCGGCGCCGCGGCGCTCTGCCTGAAAGCATTCGCGTTCATCATAATTAGGTTGAGCCTCCTTCGAAATGGTTGCCCTTTGTTTCCGCCCGGGCATAGGCGAAAACCTACATATACAGTGTATGGGCTTATGGCGGAAACGTGACACCATTATCGACAAAATTATGAATTCGGACACCGTTTATTGTAAAAAACGGCCCGGGTTGCTATGATATGTTTTGACAACGCCGCAACGAACGGCGTCGAAGGAAGCGTTCGGGAGGTTTGACGCTATTATGGACAATCAGCTCAGCATCGACAGCGCCGCTGCCGCCGAAGGGCAAGAAGCGCCTGCCGCCATAAGAAAAGCGACTTTGAAAGACTTCATTCAGCTCGCCAAGCCGGGCATTTTGTTTTCGAACATCATTACCGCGTTCGGCGGCTATTGGGTAGCTTCGGGGAACGCGGGGGGAACGTTCGACGTTCCGCTCATGATTTACGCGATGCTCGGCACGCTGCTCGTCATGGCGTCCGGCTGCGTGCTCAACAACTATTTGGACCGCGATATGGATACGAAAATGTCCCGTACGCGCAAACGCGCGCTTCCGACGGGCATTGTCGATCCGAAAGTCGTATTCTGGTACGGAATCATACTCGGCGTGGCCGGCTTGAGCGTACTCAGTCTGCTCGTCAATCCGCTCAGCGGGTTGCTCGGCGTCGTCGGCCTGCTCGTCTACGTGCTCGTCTATACCGCTTGGCTGAAACGCACTTCGCCGCTCAGCACGACGATCGGCGCCATCTCGGGGGCGATGCCGCCGGTAATCGGCTATTGCGCCGTCACGGGGCAGCTCGATATGGGCGCATGGATTTTGTTCGGCATTTTGTTTTTCTGGCAGCCGCCGCACTTTTGGGCGCTCGGCATTCGCCGCAAGGAAGAATACCGCGCCGCCGGCTTTCCGCTGCTGCCGGTCGTGCACGGCAACGAACTGACGAAAATGCACATGATTCGTTTTCTCGTCATGCTCGTGCCGGTATCGCTGCTGCTGTACGCGTACGGCTACGTAGGCGAAATTTATCTCGTGGCGGCGATCGTGCTCGGTCTCATTTGGACGTTTATCGGCCTGGCCGGCTTTAAAACGAACGACGACGATAATTGGGCGAAGCGGATGTTCGTGTTCTCGATCAACTACTTGCCTTTGCTGTTCATCGTCATGATTCTCGATACGATTCGCGCGTAAATAACGGACGGCCGGCCCAAAGCCGGCCCGTTCCGCGTCAAAACGGAACAAGCTTTCGCAAGCTTGTTCTTTTTTCTGGAAGCGGGAAGGTTCGAGGACTTATGCAATTTATAGCGGTCTGGGGGAGAAGATTATGGGCGTTTTTTGGCAAAAGCATTGGTTCAAAGTGTTGGCCGCCGTTCTCGTCGTCGCGGCCGCGGCCGGTTTCATCTATAAATCGCGCGGGGGCGGGGAAAGCTACCCGGTCATCAAACAAGCGGCCGATTTCAAGCTGGAGCACGTCGACGGCACCATGACGGGGCTTTCCGACGACAACGGCAAAGTGCGGCTCGTCTACTTTTTTTGGTCGACGTGTCCGGACGTATGCCAGCCGACGACGTTCGAGCTGTCCAAAGTGCAGGAGGAGCTGCAAAAGGCGAACCTTCTCGGCACGGACGCCGTCATGTATTCGATCAGCTTCGATCCGGCCCGGGATACGGCCGAGCAGCTGAAAACATATTCGGCGCGCTTCAATGCCGATCCGAAAGGCTGGAAGTTTTTGCGGGGCGACGAAAAGGCGGTCAAAGATTTGGCGTTGAAATACGGCGTATCGGTCGTGAAAGACGCGAACGGCAACTTCGCGCATCAAAATTCCGTCGCGCTCGTCGACCGCTCGGGCAACATCCGCAAATATTTTGTGGCCGCCGACGGCAATTTGAACTACCGGCTCGTCGCCGAAGCGGTGAAAACGGTGGCCAAGCCGTGACCGTAACTTCAACAAAAGAGGGTAGCGCCCGGTGTCTTATTTCGTTCACATACTTCTGAACAATGTCGTGCCGTTAAGCTTGCTCATCGCCCTCGGCGTCGTGCTGCAGCGCGCCTTCAAGCTGGATATCAAGACGCTGTCGAAGCTGAACTTCTACATGTTTTCGCCGGCGATCATGTTCCAGATGCTGTACGAATCGCAGCTTTCGCTCAAAATCATGTCGCAGGTGCTGCTGTTTTTTTTCACGTTCTTCTTCGCCATGTTCGGCGTCGTCGAAATCGTCATGCGGCTGCGCGGGTATAAGGACGGGATGCGCAGCGCCATGCGCAACAGCGTCATTTTTTACAACAGCGCCAACTATGCGATTCCGCTCAATCAGCTCGTCTTCGTCGGCGACCCGTTCACGCTGTCGATCCAGATCATCATCATGATGATGCAGAGCTTGATCCCGAACACGTACGGCGTTTATGCGGTCAACGCGCACCGGCAGAAGCTGAAGGACACGCTGAAAACGATACTTACAATGCCGGTCATCTACGTCATTCCGATCGCCCTGTTCATGCGCGGGCTGCATATCCCGGTGCCGCACCCGATCTACATCTCGGTCGACTACATCGCCAAAGGGTTTATCGCCACGGCGCTGACGACGCTCGGCGTGCAGCTCGGGAGCATGAAGTGGCAGCTGAAGCTGCGCGACGTCGCCATTTCGAACGTGCTGCGGCTGTGCGTCGGCCCGCTGCTCGGCTTCCTGATCGTGCTGGCGTTCGGCTTCCACGGCGATATGGCGAAGGCGCTCATTTTGTCGTGCGCCGTTCCGACGTCGCTCAGCAGCGTCCTGCTCGCCGTCGAATTCGACAACGAGCCGGAGTTTTCGTCCCAGGCGGTGTTTTCCTCGACCGTGTTCAGCATCTTCACGGTGACGTTCGTCATCTATTTGCTCCAATTTGTGGCGTAAAGCCGCCGAAGCCCGCGGGTCGATTCGACCTGCGGGCTTTTTGTGCGCGAATCCGGGCTTAACCGCCGACGCCGGCACCGAAGCCGCAGACAGAAGCCTTATTGCTTCAACCCCGGCTACGCTATCGGCCCCTGCTCCGGATAACGGATAAATTCGTCCAGTCCCGCTTTTTCGAGCTGCTGTACGATATATTCGTCCGGCGTTCCTTCCACGCCCGCATAACCGCGCCGCGTATAAATTTGCTCCGCGTCCGGAAAAGCGTCGCGCAAAATGCCGCGAATCCGTTTGCCGGACGGATCGTTGTCGGTGAACAAGTAAACGTCGCGCCCGCCGATCTTCTTTTTGATCTGCTCCAGCTTGTCCGTATTCAGCGTGCCGTTCGTGCACAATATTAAAATGTCGTCGGCGAGCAGCCGGCGCAGCCTGCTTTTGTCGTTTTTCCCTTCCACGATGATCGCGATCGACATGTCGGCACCCCCCGAAAGCGGCTTGTTTGCATCGCATTGTCGTTTTTACCAGTATAGCGAATCGGCGATCCGACAAACAAGTACGGGGAGCGGCGGATTTCCCGGGAAATGTCGATCGTGCGGAGAAGACGGGGCGAACGGGGAGCGGACGCTTCGCGCGGGTGTCGAATGGAGGCGAATCGTTAAGCACGTTAACGATTAACGCCGCGTCGACCGGCGATGAAACGGCGAAAAGCCGTCGCTTCGTGCGAACGGCTTCTGTCGCGCGTTCGGTTCATCCGGCGGCTCGGGAGGCGTGCGGATTAAAACCAGCCCGAGCGCAAAACGATGACGAGCAGGATGTACAGAACAAGGATAATCGCCGTCGAAGTGTACAACCCTCCGATTCCGGGTTCGCAATGCGACATGTATCATTCACCCCTTCTCGGCTGCAAAGATTTGTCGATTTGACACTACTATCGTATTGGCGCCCCGGGCTGAACGACTGTGCATTCGCCCGCACTTGGGCAAAATGGGTGACTGTCCGCGCCCGGCCGGCAAACGTCCCGTCAATCCGCGACCGGCGGAGCGTCGCCGGCCGTGCCGATTTTGCCGGGAACAAGAAGCGTCAAAGCAAGCATCAGGATGACGAAGGCGATGAAATACGGAGAGATCGCATGACGCAGCTGGCCGGCCAGAACGGGGCCGATGAACGCCCCCAGCGAGGAGGAGATGGCCATGAACGAGAAGACGCGGCCGTACCGGCTGGCGCTGGAAACGCTGGCGAGCAATGTCGCCATGGCCGGGAAGACGATGCCTTTCGCCATGCCGATCAAAAACAAGGAAAACGTCAGCGGGACCGGCCAGCCGACGGCCAGCCCGAAAAACGCCAAGGCCAGCGCGAAGGCGCCGACGGCCGTGCGGGCGAACGGCGAATATTTTTGCAGAAACAGCAGGCTGAGCGTGCACAGCGCGCCGATGCTGACGATCGAAAACAGCAGGCCCGACGTGAGCAGCGACTGCTGCGACGATTTCATGAGCGGCAGCTCGAAATACAATATGCCCTGCGAGCAGGCGAGTCCGAGCGGCACGCCGTAAAACAGCCACGGAATGCCGCCGCCGTCCGGCGAGTCCGGGCGGCGCAGCGCCGCGTTCGGCTTAAGATGGCCGACTACGGGGACAACGCCGCCGTGGCCGGCCGCGACCGGCGTCGTATCGCGAATAAAGAAAAAGGCGCAGGCGCCGATCGTGACGAGCGCCAGACCGAGCAGGCCGAACGCCGTCGTAAAGCCGACTTTGGCGACGAGCAGCGCGCCCGCCGCGGGCGATACGACCGATGCGAGCGTATGGACGAGCCCGTTTCCCGCCATCAGCTTGCCCTGCTGCGTGCGGTTCGAGCCCAGCTTGGCCAGCATCGCGAGACAGGCGGGGGACAAAAAGGCGAGGACGAAGCCGCTGATCGAGCGGATGAGCAGCAGCTGCCACGGCCCTTCGACCTGCGATTGAAACAGCAGCAGCACGCCCGCAAACAGCAGGCTGAAGCAGATGAACAGCTTGCTGCCGTACCGGTCGACCCAATAGCCGGCCAGCAAATTGCCGGGAAGATGGGTAAGCGAGTACATGCCCATCATCCAGCCGATAAACGTCGGGGCGGCTCCGAGCGAGATGGCGAACGGGGTAAGAATCGGATATTGGGCGTGCAGATCGAAAAACGCGACGAACATGAACAAGTAGAGCCAAATGGCCGTCTTCATACAGTAGCCCCCTTCGAGTAAGCCTCACCATACTTGTACGTCTTTGTCCGGCGCGTTATGCCTGAACGGCGAACTTTCGCGGGGAGGCGCGGACGGGGGATGCGGGAACGGGACGGGAAACCGTTCCGGGATGCCGGCGGCGGAAGGCCGATTGCTTTGCGGAAACGGTTTTGTATGATAAGCTAATTGTGACAACGATGCGAGTTTGGCCGTTCGGAGGCTCCGGCTCGATCGCGGAAGCCGGCTTTCGTTCGCGCCCCGCGCCCGGCGGCAATCGCGGGAGGTTCCCGCCATTGCTCGCCCAATGATCACCGACCGGTCGAAAGGATGAACGTTTCATGGATCAGCTCGTACTTTTTTTGCAGGACCGCTGGCTTGTCGTGCTCGTCGCGCTCGTCGTACTGTTCGTCGTCATTAAAATCGTCAAAACGGTACTGAAGTGGGTCCTCGTTCTCGCCATCGTAGCCGGATTGATTTATTACGGCTCGACGTACACCGAGCAGCTGAAAGACATCGGGGAAAACGTGGCCGCGACCGCCAAGGAAGCGGTAGGCGACCTGAAGGAGAAGGCGATACAAGGGCTCGCCGGCAAAGACGCCGCATACAAAGACAACGGCGACGGCACCTATACGGTTACGGCCGGCGGCATTCGGCTGGACGGCCGAAACGGCTCCGACAAGGTCAAAATTACGATTGCCGGCGTATCCGCCGAATTTACGCTGGACGACGTGCTCAAAAAAGCGGTCGAGACGGCCCAAAAGAACGGTTAAACCGGTTCGATTCGGTTCAAGCTGGAGCGAAGGGAGGAATGTTTGATGGACGATGCCGCATTGTGGTTCCAATCGGTTTCCGTCAACCTCGTTTCGGTCGTTCTCGTTTGCATCGTCCTCGCATCCGTCGTTCAAGGCGCGGTCCGGGGAGCGTCGGGCTCCGCGCAGCGGTTTATGATGTTCGCGGCGGAAGGCGTCGCGACGGTCGTCAGCGTCATCGTCGCCTGGAAGCTGGCCGATTCGCTTTCGCCGGCGCTGCAATCGTGGCTCGTCTCCAAGAAGATCGCCATTCCGAACGAGGAGATCGGGTTTTTCCGGCAAATGGCGTATACGTTCGTCACCGGCGTACGCGATTTTCCGCTGCTTCGGATCGGCACTTTGTTCGTCGTCGTTTACTTGGCGTGCAAAACGATTTTGATTCGCGTCTGGCTGTTCGCCGCGATGCGGACAGGCCTGCTCGGCGCCTTCGGGGGCGGCGGCCGGACGTGGGTGAGCAGCGGCGTCGGCGGGGCGATCGGCTCGCTGATCGGCTGCGGGCGGGCGCTGCTGCTGATCGGCTGCCTGTTCGTGTACACGGCGATGTACCCCGCATCGCCGTTCACGAAGTATGTGCAGTCGTCGGGCTTGTACATGCAGGGGGCGACCCAGGTGATCGCGCCGGTCGGCGGCGATTTGCTGGCCAGCCGGCTGCCGGTGTTCGCGAAAGCGGTCGGGGAAGAGTTCAACCATATTTTGCAGCGCAAATACGAGGTGATCGACGCCCGCATCCCGAACGATATCGCCGAGGCGGCGAAGCAGATTACGGCGTCGAAAACGAGCGACGAAGCGAAGGCGAGGGCGCTGTACCAATGGGTCGGCTCCCGCGTGCAGTACGACTGGGACAAGGTGCGGCTGTACGAGGAAAAGCGGATCTGGAAGGAGCAAACCCCGGAGGAGACGTTCGCCACGCGCAAAGGCGTTTGCATCGACTATTCGCGGCTGTACGCGGTCATGGCCCGGGCGGTCGGCCTCGACGTGAAGGTGGTGACCGGACTCGGCTACGACGGTCAAGGCGGCTACGGCCCGCACGCCTGGAACGAAGTGTACTTGGCCGAGTCGAAGGAATGGGTTCCGCTCGATTCGACGTGGATGTCCAGCGGCGGCAACTGGTTCGATCCGCCGGGCTTCGACAAAACGCATATTCGCGGAGCGTAATCGCCCGCGAGCGAGGAAGCGGCGCCGGCCGCAGCACCGTCCGACCCGTTCGGACGGTTTTTGCCGTTGCTCCGGCGATTCCGGGAGGCGAACGTACGGGTACGCCTCATTTTATTTTACGGGTCCGTCGTTCCGCTGATCTTCCATGGAATGTCTCCATCTAATCCGTCTCCGAACAGGTGCCGGTCCGTTTTAACGGGAAAACGTACCGGTAAATCCGCTCCGCATCGGCAAAACGCGAGAATCGGGCATAGTTAGCGGGAGGTTTTCCGGCAAATGCGGCCGGCAGCGGGGAATGCGGGAAAATAGTAGGAGGTTTTCCCGGTACCACGGCTGCCCGCGGAGCTCTCGGCGCAATATGGCGCCCGCATCGCGGCGGTCGAGCCTACTTTTACCGAATCGATCAGCGGCCGCCCCGGTTGTTTCCGCGCCGTCTTTTTTGGCAAAGAAGCCGTCCGGTATGGTACACTGAAGGAAGCGGACTTTTTTCATTCGGCAAGGAGATTGTGGCATGAACGTATCCTTACACGGCGTCACGGCCGTTCTATTCGACGCGGGCGATACGCTGCTGGCGATTCCCGGCTCGCGGGCGATTATGCAGCGGTATTTGGCCGAACGCGAGCTTCATCTGGAACAGGACGCGATCGGACGGATGTTTGACGAAGCGTTCCGCACTTTATACTACGAGAAACGGTCGGACGGCACCGAGCTATGTTCGCCCGAATCGGACCGCCGGTTTTGGGCCGACCTGTATACGTATGTGTTGAACGGCTTGGGCGTAGGCGAGAAGCGGGGCGAAGACATCATCCGCCGCTGGAGCCACGAGCTGTACGACTTGTTCACTTCCCCGGAGCATTACGCGCTGTTCGACGACGTCGAGGAGTCGCTGGAGCGGCTGAAGCGGGCCGGCTACAAGCTCGGCATCGTATCCAATTTCGCGCCGACGCTGAAGGCGATTTTGCGCCATAAAGGCATCCTGCACTATTTCGATCCGGTCGTCGTTTCGACCGAGGTCGGCCTGGAGAAGCCGAATCCGGCCATTTTCCGGCTGGCGCTCGAGCTGGCCGGCCTGTCGGCGGAGGAGACGCTGTACGTGGGCGATCACGACAAAAACGACATATGGGCGCCGAACCAAATCGGCATTCGCGCCGTCAAAATTAAAAGATACGCCCATATGACCGGGGACGGTATCGTTTCGCTTCGACAGCTCGGGCAAGGAGTGTGAGCTATGGCCGTAAACATGGAAGACCTCGACAAACAGGAACTGATTCGCCGGCGCCATTTTTCGTTCCGGCTCAATTTCTTTTTCTTCTGCACGTTTCTGCTGTTTTCCGTCCTGATCGTCCGTTTGGCGCTGCTGCAATTCGTCGACGGCAAAAGGTATTCCGAGGAGGAGTCCAGCAGCTCGATCGTCCCGCACTCGATTCCGCCGATCCGCGGCAACATTTACGACCGGAACAATTACCCGATCGCCACGTCCGTTTCGACGCAGTCGCTCTATTATACCGTCGACGCGAGCAACAAGGACAAAGACTCGGTCATCGAGCTGGCGAAAAAGCTGGAGGAGGCGTTCCGGCTCAAGGGCGATCCGGCGAAAACGCAGCCGACCGCGGACGAAATCATCAAGCTGATGGACGTCGGCTACGATTTGAACAAGAACAAGACGAAGGAGCCGAGCTACTACTCGATACCGCGCAAAATCAAAGGCGATTTGACGCAAGAGGAGATCGCCTACTTCTCCTGGTACCGCGACGAGTTCAAGGGCGTCGACATTCAGGAGGAAAGCATTAGGGAGTATAACGAGAAACGGATCGCCGTCCAGCTGGTCGGCTATTTGAAGCAGTTTTCCGGCGCGCGCAACTCGAACGGCTTGAAGTTTTATCAGGAAAAGGCGAAATCGACCGACCCGACGGAAAAATATCTCGACAACGAGTACGTCGGCTTCGACGGCATCGAATACATGTACCAGGAGGAACTGCGCGGCAAAAACGGCGTGAAAAGCTACCCGGTCAACGCCGAAGGCAAAATCGTCGGCAACGTCTCGATCACGAAGCCGGAAAAAGGCCAAAATCTGTACCTGACGATCGACAAAGACGTACAGCTGACCGCCCAGGAAGCGATCGTGAATCATTTGAAATATATCAAAAGTCCGGCAAGGGACCGCTGGACGTATGCGCCGTATGCGACGACCGGCTACGCGGTGGCGATGGAGGTCGATACCGGCAAAGTGGTCGCGATGGCGAGCATGCCGGATTACGACCCGAACGTCTGGTACGGCGGCTTGACCGACGAAGAGTGGAGTGACATTATGCTGTACTACCGCAACGGTACGATCAGCGACGTGCCCGCGGACTGGAAAGACGCCAAGGAGAGGGCGAAGCATCCGTCCTCGCTCGTCTATCTCGGCTCCACGATCAAGCCGCTCACCGTGCTGATCGGGCTGCAGGAGAAGCTGATTACCGTGAACGAAACGTACTACGACTCCGGTTCGACGTCGTTCGGCAAAGACAAGACGACGATTCGCAACTCCGACGGCCGGGCATGGGGACCGTTGAACGCGATCAGCGCCATCGCCCATTCCTCGAACACGTACATGACCGACATGATCGGCCTGCGCCTGTACGGGCGGCCGAACGCGCTGAATACGTGGGACAGCTACATGAAGCAGTTCGGTCTCGGCGTGTTGACGGGCAGCGGCTTGCTCGGGGAAAAGGAAGGCGTGCTCGACTACTTCCACGAGGCGGAGAAGGCGAGCGCGCAATCCGCTCTGGCGCGCGCGTCGTGGGGACAGCTCGGCCGCTACACGCCGCTGCAGCTCGTCCAGTACACGGCGATGCTGGCCAACCGCGGCGAACGGCTCAAGCCGCAGTTCGTCGACCGAATCGAAACGAACGACGGGCAGATCGTGAAAACGTTCCAGAGGGAAGTGCTGAACACGGTCGACATTCCGAAGCCGTATTGGGATGCGGTGCAAAAAGGGATGGAGCAGGTGAACAAATCCGGCTTCGACGGATTTCCGTATACGGTCGCGACGAAAACGGGGACGTCGACGCAGAGCGTGGCCGGCAAAGACGTCGACAACGCCGTGTTCATCGCCTATACGCCCGCCGAGAAGCCGAAGCTGGCCGTGGCGGTCGTCGTGCCGGAAGGCGGCTTCGGCTCCTACGGCGCCGCTCCGATCGCGCGGAAAATTTTCGACGCGTACGATCGCGCCGTCGGCCTGACCGGCGTGCCGAACCCGAACGCGGGTCTCGCTCAGCCGTAACCGTCGTCCGAATAATGCAAAGACAATAAATGAGCGAACGCCTCCGTATTCGGCATAAAACGTCGGAACGGAGGCGTTTTCGTTTGAACCCTTTCATTCGCCAAAACGTCCAATTGATGGAAACGATTACGGAGCGGGGCGATAAGTTTGAACAACGAAGATACGGCCAAACAAGAGCTTGTTCGCCGGCGTCATTTTTCGTTCCGGCTGAACTTCTTTTTTTTCTGCGCGTTTTTGCTGTTTTCCGTCCTGATCGTCCGTCTCGCGCTGCTGCAATTCGTCGAAGGCAAGCGATACACCGAGGAGAAGCTGAACAGCTCGTTCATGTCGCATTCGATTCCGCCGATCCGGGGCTCGATCTTCGACCGGAACAGCTATCCGATCGCGGTGTCCGTTTCGACGCAGTCGCTGTACTATACGGTCGACGCGGGCAACAAGGACCAGGACGCGATCGTCGCGCTGGCGTACAAGCTGGAGGAGGCGTTCCGGGAATACGGCGACAAAACCAGGCCGCAGCCGACCGCGGACGAGATCATCAAGCTGATGGACGTCGGCTACGATTTGAACAAAGCGAAGACGAAGGAGCCGAGTTATTACTCCGTTCCGCGCAAAATCAAGGGCGATTTGACGAAAGAGGAGATCGCCTACTTTTCCTGGCACCGCGACGAGCTGAAAGGCGTGGACATTCAGGAGGAAAGCATCCGGAACTATAACGAGAAGCGGATCGCCGTCCAGCTGGTCGGCTATTTGAAGCAGTTTTCGTCGGCCCGAAGCGAGACGAACGGCTTGAAATTTTACCGGGACAAGGTGAAATCGACCGATCCGACGGACAAATATCTCGACAACGAGTACGTCGGCTTCGACGGCATCGAATATATGTACCAGGAGGAGCTGCGCGGCAAAAACGGCGTGAAAAGCTACCCGGTCAACGCCGAAGGCAAAATCGTCGGCGGCGTCGAAATGACGAAGCCGGAAAAAGGCCGAAACGTGTACCTGACGATCGACAAAGACGTGCAGCTGACCGCCCAGGAAGCGATCGTGAATCATTTGAAGTATATCAGAAGCCCGGCGCGGGACCGGCTGACGTATGCGCCGTATGCGACGACCGGCTACGCGGTCGCGATGGAGGTCGATACCGGCAAAGTGATCGCGATGGCGAGCATGCCGGATTACGATCCGAACGTCTGGTATCCGCGGCTGCGGCCGGACGAATGGGACGACGTGATCAAATATTACCGGAACGGATCGATCACGGAGGTTCAGGCGGATTGGCCGACGGTGGAGGAACGGGCGAAGCATCCGTCCTCGCTCGTTTATCTCGGCTCCACGATCAAGCCGCTCACCGTGCTGGTCGGACTGCAGGAGAAGCTGATTACGGTGGGGGAAACGTATTACGATACCGGCTCGACGACGTTCGGCAAAGACCGGACGACGATCCGCAATTCCGACGGCAAGCCGTGGGGCGCGTTGAACGCGATCAGCGCCATCGCCCGTTCGTCGAATACGTACATGACGGATATGATCGGGCTGCGCCTGTACGGCCGGCCGAACGGGTTGAACGTATGGGACGACTACATGAAGCAGTTCGGCCTGGGGGTGCTGACCGGCAGCGGCTTGCTCGGGGAAAGCAAAGGCGTCGTCGACTACTTCCACGAGGCGGAGAAGGCGAGCACGCAATCCGCGCTGGCGCGCGCGTCGTGGGGGCAGCTCGGCCGGTACACACCCCTGCAGCTGGTTCAGTACGCGGCGATGCTCGCCAACCGCGGCGAGCGGCTGAAGCCGCTTCTCGTCGAAAAAATCGAAACGAACGACGGCCAGGTCGTGCAGTCTTTCCATAAGGAAGTGCTGAATAAGGTCGACTTTCCGAAGCCGTATTGGGATGCGGTGCAAAAAGGGATGGAGCAGGTCGGCAAGCAAGGCTTCGACGGGTTTCCGTACCCGGTCGCGACGAAAACGGGGACGTCGACGCAAAGCGTCAAAGGCAGACATGTCGACAACGCCGTGTTCATCGCCTATGCGCCGGCCGACAAGCCGAAGCTGGCCGTTGCGGTCGTCGTGCCCGAGGGCGGCTTCGGCTCGACCGGAGCCGCCCCGATCGCAAGGCATATTTTCGACGCGTACGACCGGGCGATCGGACTCACCGGCGTGCCGAAGCCGAATGCGGGGGGCGGCGCCCCCGTCGGCCGGCCTTGACGCCGGCCGTTCTTGCCTTCCGGTTCCATTCGGGCTGTCCGGCAGTTCGAGCTGTAACGAACCGAAGACGAAAAATCTTACGCCGGGGCCGCTTCAAGCGCGACGGACCGGTGCTTCGAAACGCCCCGCGCGTTCGAGCCCGATCGAGAACGACGCCGGCGAACCTTCGATACGCCGGATTCGAATGCGGCCATTTTTTTTAAAATAAATGTTGCATCAGGGAAACTTATTTGCATATAATTAAAAAAGAAAGCTGTATACAATAAAACGGTCCGTGGACAACTAATGGGGACGAGTGCAACTTTGGGAGAGAACGGCATTTGTTCGGTTATGGCGGCCGTGAAATCGGGGACCGAATGCTACGGAGGTTGGTTGACGTGCTGAAAACATTGCTGCAAAGCCGCGCGGTTCGCCGATTGCTGTATGTCCTGCTGCTCGTGGCGGCGGCCGCGACGGCCGCCGGCTGCGAAGCTTCCAAGCCGGCTTTTTCCGGCGCGGAAGGCAAGCTGAAGGTGACGGCGACGATCGGGATGATTACGGACATCGTGCGAAACGTCGGGGGGGAGCGGGTCGAAGCGGTCGGCCTGATGAAGCCGGGCGTAGACCCGCATTTGTACAAAGCGACGAAGGGGGACATCGACAAGCTGACCGAAGCCGACGTCGTCTTCTACAACGGCCTGCATCTGGAAGGGAAGATGGCTTCGATTCTCGAGAAGCTGGCGGCGAAAAAGCCGACCGTGGCCGTTTCCCGCAATATCGACGTCTCGAAGCTGCGCGATATGGGCGACGGCTCCGGGGCGTACGACCCGCACATCTGGTTCGACGTGCTGCATTGGATGAACGCGACCGAGACGGTGCGCGACGAGCTGATCCGGCTGGACGGCTCGCATGCCGCCGAGTACCGGGCGAACGCGGACGCCTATCTCGCCAAGCTGCGGGAGCTGCACGAGGAGACGAAGGCGAAAATCGCGCAAATTCCCGAGAAAGGGCGCGTTCTCGTCACGGCGCACGACGCGTTCGGCTATTTCGGGGACGCGTACGGCATCCGCGTCATGGGGCTGCAAGGAATCAGCACCGCCTCGGAGGCCGGGCTGAAGGACGTGTCGCAGCTGCGCGATTATTTGGTCGATAACGGCATCAAGGCGGTATTCGTCGAATCGAGCGTGCCGAAGAAGACGATCCAGGCGGTCGTCAGCGGCGCGAAGGAGAAAGGACACGAGGTGCGGATCGGCGGCGAGCTGTTTTCCGACGCCATGGGCGAAGAAGGAACGCTTGAAGGCACATACATCGGGATGGTGCGGCATAACGTCGATACGATCGTGAATGCGCTCAAGTAACGGGCGAACGAACCGATAAAGGGAGGAACGGGAAAATGAGACAGAAGGAGCCATGTCCGTTGTCCGTGCGCGAGTTGACCGTAGCCTATCAGCGAAAGCCGGTGCTGAGCGACGTCACGTTCGAAGTGCCGGAAGGGAAGCTGATCGGAATCGTCGGGCCGAACGGAGCGGGAAAATCGACGCTCATCAAAGCGTCGCTCGGCCTCATTCCGAAAGTGCGCGGGGAGGTGCTCATTTACGGCAAGCCGTACGCGCAGCAGCGCAAGCTGATCGGCTACGTGCCGCAGCGCGAATCGGTCGACTGGGACTTCCCGACGAGCGCGCTCGACGTCGTGACGATGGGGCGGTACGGCCATCTCGGCTGGTTCCGGCGGCCGGGCGCGAACGAGAAGCGGATCGCGATGGAATGTCTCGACAAGGTCGGCATGGCCGATTACGCCGGCAGGCAGATCAGCCAGCTGTCGGGCGGCCAGCAGCAGCGCGTTTTTCTCGCCCGTGCGCTCGCTCAGGACGCCAGGCTGTACTTCATGGATGAGCCGTTCGTCGGCGTCGACGCGGCGACCGAGAAGGCGATCGTCACGCTGCTGAACGAGCTGAAGAAGCAAGGAAAGACGGTGCTGGTCGTCCATCACGACTTGTCCACGGTGAAAGAATATTTCGATTGGGTCATTTTGCTGAACGAGCGATTGATCGACGCGGGTCCGACCGAGAGCGTGTTTACGGCGGCGGGCCTGCAACTAGCCTACGGCGGCCGTCTCGCGGTATTGGACCGCACTCTGGACGCGCCGCTCGTAACGACGAGGTGATGCGAAGTGATCGGTCAAATGATCCAGCTGCTGCAAGATCCGAACGTCCGGTGGATTCTCGCGGCTTCCATGCTGCTCGGGCTTAGCGGCGGCGTCCTCGGCAGCTTCGCCTATCTCCGCAAGCAAAGCTTGATGGGCGATACGCTCGCCCACGCGGCGCTGCCCGGCATATGCATCGCCTTTATGCTGACCGGCTCGAAATCGATTTTGTTTTTCTTAATCGGCGCCGCCGTCGCGGGGGTGATCGCGACGTTCGGCATCGGCTATATTACGCGCAATTCCCGGATCAAGCAGGACTCGGCGCTCGGCATTGTGCTCTCCGTTTTCTTCGGCGTCGGCATCGTGCTGCTGACGCAAATCCAGCACGGCGACAGCGGCAACCAGAGCGGTCTCGACAAATTTTTGTTCGGGCAGGCGGCGGGCATGGTCGTCTCGGACGTCGTGACGATGGCCGTCGTCTCCTTCCTGCTGACCGGCATTTGCGCGCTGCTGTACAAAGAGTTCAAGCTGCTCAGCTTCGATCCGGGCTTCGCGAGAGGGATCGGGCTGCCGGTCGCCGTCCTCGACCAGCTGATGATGTTTCTGATCGTCGTCGCCGTCGTCGTCGGCATCCAGGCGGTCGGCGTCGTGCTGATGGCGGCGATGCTCATTACGCCGGCCGTTTCGGCCCGGTATTGGACCGAGCGGCTCGGCGTCATGGTCGTGCTGGCCGGCGCGTTCGGGGCGGTAAGCGGCATGGCCGGCACGCTGATCAGCACGGCCGACGACCATTTGCCGACCGGACCGCTCAGCGTGCTGGCGGCGACCGGCATGTTCGTCGTCTCGGTGCTGCTCGCGCCGAAGCGCGGCGTCGTCTCGAAGCTGCTGCTTCGGGCGAAAGCGAGACGGGCGGCGAACGCCGGGTTCGAGGCGCGGCGGGCGGAACGGGGGGAGACGGCATGAACGAGAACGATTTGTGGATATTGCTTACCGGCGCGCTCGTAGCCGCCGCCTGCGGATTGCTCGGCAGCTTCCTCGTGCTTCGCCGCATGGCGATGATCGGCGACGCGATCAGCCATTCGGTGCTGCCCGGCATCGTCATCGCCTTCCTGATCAGCGGCACCCGCGACTCGGTCGCGATGCTGTTCGGCGCGGCCGCGATCGGGCTCGTCACCGTCTTCCTGATCCAGCTGTTCCAGCAGGGCGGCGTACAGTCCGACGCTTCGATCGGCGTCGTGTTCACGGCGCTGTTCTCCGTCGGGGTGCTGCTCGTCAGCATGTACGCGAGCAAGGTCGATCTCGACCTGGACTGCGTCCTGTACGGGGAAATCGCCTTCGTCGGCCTGGATACGATCGCCTTCGCCGGCTTGGAGCTGCCGAAGGCGGTCTGGATGGTCGGAGCCGTGCTTCTGCTCAGCGTCGTCGTGCTCGGCCTGTTTTACAAGCAGTTCAAGCTGTGCGCGTTCGACGCGGCGATGGCGGCGGCGGTCGGCATTCCGGTGGCGCTGTTCCATTACTTGCTCATGGGACTCGTCTCCGTCACGACGGTCGCTTCGTTCGAAAGCGTCGGCGCCATTCTTGTCGTCGGCATGCTGATCGTGCCTGCCGCGACCGCCTACCTGCTGACGGAACGGCTCGGCGTCATGATCGTCTACAGCGTCGCGATCGGCGTCGCCAGCTCGGTCATCGGCTATTTCGCGGCCGACGCGACGGACGCTTCGATCGCGGGCTGCATGGTCGCCGCGGCGGGAGCGCTGTTCGTGCTCGCCTTCCTGTTCAGCCCGACCCACGGCGTCGTCGTCAAGCGGCTGCGCCAGCGGCGGACGCGCGTGGCGGTTTGATTCGCCGCCGCTGCACGAAAAGGAGCGTGCCGCTTCGATCGCGGCACGCTTTTTTTATCGGCGCAATGCGGGGATCGCTCGGCAACGGGGCGGGGCGACTTCGCCGGCGGCTCCGTCAAGGAATGCTGACGGCGGTCAGCGCTCCGCTGTCGGAAACCTGCAGCCTGAATTTGCTTCCGTTCGGCGAAGTGAGCACGACGCCGTGGCCGTTTTGGATAAACGTCAAATCGCCGGCGACGAAATCGCCGCTGTTGGCCAAATATTTGTTGCCGCCGATATAGTAGGAATGGCCGAAGATGCGGCCCAGCCGCACGTCGCCGGCATATTGCCCGGTAAACGTGAATTTGATTTTGTCGATGTCCTTCATAAGCCCGTTCAACACGTTGCTTCTAAGCACATAAGCGGGCAAATAGCGCATATGCTTCATATCCTGCACCGTGGTGTAAACGACCCCGTTCGAATCGGTTACGTCGAGCCGGATTTGTTCGGGACAGCGATTGTACATGAAATAAATGCCCAGGTTTTCGATTCCGCCGCTCACATAGTCGCCGGCATGGCCGTAATAATGGCGGCCGTTGAAATCGACCTCGAACGAAAAGACGCTCCCCCCGGCCAAATTCAGCCGCAAATACCGCTTGTCCTTTCCTTGAAACACGCCGTCGAGGCTTCCGTCCAACATATATTCCGACCCGCTTACGATCGATACGCGATGCAGCACCGGGGCGGCGTGAAAAATATCTTCGTAGTCCCCGTTGTACTTCCGGTAATCGCCGCCCGGCAAATGCGTCAATTTGTCTTTGTACGGGATTTTGTGGCCGTTCAGGTCGCGAAGGCTCACATAGTTGTATTGGCCCGCGTCGATATAATTGCTGCCGTCGAAAAAATTCAAATGAATTTGGTTTTGTCTCGACGTCTGCGTCAAGTTGACGATCAGGCACGCTTTATTGACCGCGTCCCAAACGAAACCGTTCACATAATTGCCCCGGCCTTCGAAATGAATCATCTCTTTGCAGCGGTCGTTATACTGCAGCTGCACGTTGTTGAACGTGTTTCCGTCGACCTGGTTGAGCGCCGCATGATCGCCCGTTCCGTAAATGTAATAGTCGCAATCGCTGATGACGACGTTGTTCAAAATGTTGCCGGTAATGTAGTTGTAATTGACCGTATCGCCGACGTGGGCGGGCGCTTCCATAAATATGCCTTTGCCGAACCCGCGGATCCGCATATTGTTGAAACGGACGAAGCTGAGGCGGGACGGGGCGGCGGCAGCGTCGAAATGGATGCCGTTCCCGACGTTGTTCTGCACGTGGCCTTCGAGGCGCAGCGTCTCGATGTACGCATACTGGAAGGAGACGCCGGTCACGAACGCGGCATTGAGATACAGGGCGGATTCCGAATAGTTGTTGATATCGACATGAAGAAAGGCTTTCCCCAGCAGCGCCGTATCCTGCCGCATGTTCAACCCTTTCGTATTCGCTTTCAAACGCAGTCTGGCGCCTTCGACGAAATAGAGGGCGACCTGCCGCTTCAAGTCGATCGTATTCGTGATGAGATGGTCTCCGGTCAAAATCAACGTTCCTCCGCCGTTTGCCGCGATGAAATCGATCCCCGCCTGAATGGCCGCCGTATCGTCGGCCGCCCCGTCTCCCGCCGCGCCGAATCCGCCCGCATTCAACCCGCGATCCTCCGCGTCCCGCTTCAGGCTGTCGATCCGCGCCTCGAGCTCTTCGCATCCGGCGCCGTAAACGCTGCCGGTTACGCTCGAATTCGCGAAGCCGGTCGGCAGCAAAGATTGCGATCCGACGACCGCTCCGGCGATCCCCATCGCCGTCAAAAGCTTCCTTCGGCTTATTCGCCGCTCCTGGTCCGGGTGCTGCTGCTCCATCAAACGATCCCTCCTTGTTCGTACGGACGGGTGTCCGCCTCTATCCCCATGATCGCGGAATCGGCGGCCGGCCGTATACTTGCAATTCGTCCATCGGACATTCAAAAGGTTACACTTCCTTTTCCCGCCCTATTCCGTTATGTTGGTGCATAAGAAGCTAGGCGCGTTCGGCGCGAAACCGGCGACCGTAACAAACGGATAGGCCGAAATACAAATTGCGTGTATGCATTCGGGCGTCGGTGCGGTCATCATGGAAGCGGGGATTGCGTCCGTGCCGTCCTTTGCCGATTGCCGAAAGGAAGGGAATAGCGATGAACGCAGCAGCGATCGAGACCGGGAAAGGAGGGCAGGCGGGCATTCGGGTGAGGAGAGGCATGATCGCGGTCGCGCGGATCGGACTGGCGGGCTTGCTGCTCGGCGCTCCGCTCGCCGGATGCGAGCGAAACGGCGGGGCGAACGTACCGCCTCCGTCCGGAGGCAGCGAGCGGAGCGAGCGCGACGCCTCCGAGGCGGCGGAGCGGGCGCCGGTAACGGTATCGTTTTTCCCGGCGATGCCGTTTACCGATGCCGATTTCGACAAGATCGTCGTACAGCCGGTACGCCGCAAATATCCGCATATTACGGTCCGTCGCATGGGCGGGAATTTGACCCATACGTTGGCCGCGGGCGACATACCCGACTTGATTCAGACGCACAACGGAGTTTTGCAGGAGTTTTACGACAAAGCGATCGCGGGCGACATCAACAGTCTCGTCCGCAAGCACGGCATCGATACGGACCGGTTCGACGGCGCCGTTCTCGACTCGCTGCGGACGGGCAGGGGCGAGCTGCTCGGGCTTCCGTACGCCGTCAATTTCACGGCGCTGTATTACAATAAGGGGCTGTTCGACAAGTTCGGCGTTCCGTATCCGCCGGACGGCATGACCTGGTACGACGCAATCGACATCGCGAAGAAGCTTTCCCGCCGGGAGGGAGGCGTCACGTATCGCGGCCTCGACCCGGAAGGAATGAGCCGGATCGCCCGCCAGGCGGCGCTCGATTTCGCGGACGGGCGGACGATGAAATCGAATATGATGAACCCGGGCTGGAGAACCGTTTTTGACATCGCCAAAGCCGTTTATACGATTCCCGGCAACGAACCGAAGGACGTCAACGCAAGCGGCGGCGTCGCCGATTTTATGCAGGGGACCGTAGCAATGATGGCGACCGTCAATCTGTTCGACCGGCTGGGGGAAGCGGCGCGAAAAGGGCTCGATTGGGACGTCGCCGAGTACCCGAGCATTCCGGGAGCGCCGCATGTCCATACGGACGTCGATGCGCACATTCTCGTCGTTCCGCCTACGGCGAAGCATAAGGACGCCGCGATGCTGGTGGCGGAAGCGATCGCATCGAACGAGACGCAGCTGATTATGACCAAGGAAACGGCGCGGCTGTCGCCGCTGCGCGATCCGGCGTTCAAGACGGCGTTCGCGTCCGACATGGATTTCGTCAAGGGGAAGCGGCTCGAAAGCATTTTCAAAAGCCGTATGATTCCGTCGCCGATTCGGACGAAATATTACACGGAAACGAAAGCTTTCGGACTGAGCCAATTCAAGGACTACGCGTCCGGCGTCAAAGACCTGGACACGGCTTTGCGCGGCGCCGACGAGCAGATCAACGACTTTTTGGGCACGCAGCTCGGCAAGAAATAGCGGCCCGAGCGGCAAGGCGCCCCGACATCGGGGACCGCTCTCCGCACACAAGGGGGAACGACCATGAACATGAATAAGAAATCGGGTTTGGCTTTATCCGCATTGGTGGCGGCGGCGGCCGCATTGGGAGGCTGCGGCGGGCAGCAGGCGAAATCGCCCGAGCCCGGGAACGCATCGGCTCCGGAAGCCGTCGGCGCCGAGCCGGTCACGATCACGATTTTGAGCACGGGCGGCTTGCCGGAGGCGGAGCTGGATATGATGTACGCGATCGCCATGAAGCAGTATCCGCACATTACGATCAAAAAAAGTACCGGTAAAATCGAAAATTTGATCGCGGCCGGCGAAACGCCGGACATCATCATTACCCATACGGGTAACATCGATTCGTACCAAGATTTTAACTTGCTGACCGACATTACCCCGCTCGTCAAAAAGCATAAAACGGATTTGGGCAAGCTCGACCAAGTGGCCCTGAACGCCCATCGGGTGACGAAGCCGGACGAGCTGAACGGTCTCCCGTTCTGGGAAAACTTCGTCGCGCTCTATTACAATAAAGATATTTTCGATAAATTCGGCGTTCCGTACCCGCGCGACGGGATGACCTGGGACGAGACGATCGAGCTGGCGAAAAAAGTATCGAGAGAGGACGGCGGCGTCAAATACCAGGGGCTGGCGCAGTACGCCATCCAGCGGTTCGGGCGCATTATGGGGGCTACGCTGTACGATACGAAAAACAGGAAGGGCACGTTCGAAACGCCGGAGTGGAAGTCGGTGTTCGAGCTGGTCGGCAAAATCCATTCGATTCCCGGCAACGAGGCGCCCGTGCCGTTTACGACGGCGAGAAACGACAGCTTCCTGAAGTCGCGCGATTTGGCCATGTACGCGACGGTCAATCTATTGACGCAGCTGGTCGAAGCGGGGAAATCGGGCATGAATTGGGACGTGGTCCAGTACCCGAGCTTGCCGGGCCATAAAGACGTGTTCGACGAAGTGAACGCAGGCTCGCTGGCGATCACGGGCACGAGCAAGCATAAGGATGCGGCGATGCAGGTGCTGACGGCGTTCGTCTCGGACGAAATGCAGTCGATGATCGCGCGGAAGCTGGCCCGGCAAACGGCCATGCGGGACCCGAAATTCAACAACGAGCTCGGCGCCGACATTCCGGAGCTGAAAGGGAAAAATATCGCCGGCATTTTCAAAAGCCGCGCCGTCGAGTTGAAAAACCGCGGCAAATACGTCGGGCAGGTGGGCACCATTTTGGAAAAGCATTTTGTAAGCTATTACACCAACCAGACGGACGTCAATTCGGCGCTGCGGGCGGCGAACGAGGAAGTCAACAAGCTTCTGGAAGCGGCGGCGAAATAGGGGGCCGGCACTGCCGCGCGCCGTCCGGGAACGGTCGGCCGGCCCTATGTACAAGCGTTCGGCCATCCTTTACAATAAAGGGAATGCGAGTGGTTACTGGAGGCGGAGCATGGAGCCGAAGACCAGAAGGATCGGATGGGCGGCGGCGGCCGTTCTGTTCGCCGCGGCGTGCTGGGCGATCGGCATGACGGCGGCGCGCAAGGGCGCCGAAACCGAACGCGCTTCATCGATTGAGCAATCGATTACTATAAAGGCGTTTGCCGGCTACTCGCCGGCCGTCGCGTCGGATTGGAGCCGGCTGCCGTTATGGCGGCAGTACGGGAAGCTGAGCGGCATCCGCGTCGAATGGCAAACGGTTCCGGCGTCGGAAGTCGCGGACCGGCGCAACCTGCTGCTGAGCCGCAGTCCGGAAGCGTGGCCGGACGTTTTGTACGGAACGCAGCTGTCGCCGCTCGAGCTGGTCGGCTATGGCGCGTCCGGGGCGCTTCTTCCGTTGGAACGGCTGATCGACAGCTGGGCGCCGCATCTCCATGCGCTGCTGAACCGCTATCCGGACGTGCGCCGGGGGATGACGATGCCGGACGGCCATATTTATTCGCTTCCGATGCTGTACGATCCGGAATTCGGTTCGATCCTGACCGGCCGGAAGCTGTGGCTGAACCGGTCTTGGCTGGAGAAGCTCGGCGAGAAGCCGCCCGAGACGACGGAGGAGCTGTACCGTCTGCTGAAGCGGTTCGTCGCGAACGACATGAACGGCAACTACAAGCACGACGAAATCGCGCTGCTCGTACAGGATATCGACGCCCTGGAGCTGGTGCTGAAAGGAGCGTGGGGGCTCGGAAACCGGGGCGCCGAGCATCCGTACGTGGACGTCCATCCGAAAACGGAAGGGCTGCGGTTTATTCCGGCGAGCTCCGAGTACAACGAGCTGCTTCAATTTATGCATCGCCTGTATGCGGAAGGGCTTCTCGACAATCGTCTGTTCGCGATGAACGAGAACGAATTTTTGCGCCTCATCCGCGAAGGAAACGTCGGGGCTTTCGTCGGTAACGGCCCGCCGGCTTCGCTTGAAGGCGAATATGTTGCGGGACCCGCGCTCGCCGGACCCCGCGGAGATCGGCTGTTTGCCGGCGTGAGCCATCCGCTCCATCGCGCCGGGGCGTTCGCCATCACCGCCGCGAACCGGTATCCGGAAGCGACGATCGCCTGGGCCGATCATTTTTATAGCGAGGAAGGTAACCGGCTGTTTTTTCTGGGCGTCGAAAACGAAACGTACCGGTCGATGCCGGACGGGACGTTCGCTTATACGGAAGCGGTCGCGGAGAAAGGAGACGGCGCCGCCGCGGAGCGGATGATCGGCCGATTTCTCGTCTGGCCGCGCGCCGAGTACCCGGGCATCGTGACGAAATCGACGTTTAAGGGGGCGGAAGCGTCCGTCCCGGCCCAGGAAGGGGCGAAGCGGCTGAAATCGTCGCTTCCCGCCGAAGTATGGCCGGGCTTCGCGTACACGTCCGACGAAAACGATCTGATGATCGCCTACAGCGCGGATATTCAAGGCTACGTGGCCGAAATGCGCGATCGTTTCGTTACGGGCGAAGTGCCGCTCGACGCGTGGGACGATTATTTGGTGTCGCTGAGGCGTAAAGGCTTGCCCGGCTATATGGCGATTTATGCATCCGCTTACAATCGGTTCGCCATGCGCGATGCGGGGGGAGAACGGCCATGATGCGCCATGCCGGATGGAGACTGGCCGGTTACGTGTTGTCCTACGTCTCGCTCGTCTGCATCGCGCTGTTCGTCGTCGGGATCGCCGTCTACGGGACGTTCCTCCGCTCCATGGAACGGGAAATCGCCGGAACGTCCGTCTCGATGCTGGAGCAGGTGCGGGACGTCACGGATGCGCGCATGATGGACATGAACCGCATCGCCCAGCTGATCGGCGCCGATCCGGATCTCGTTTCCGACGTGCCGGCCAGCGAGGGATACCGGATGGGCGAGAAAGTGCGGAGCTTGGCCAAATTCAAGGCGGCGGGCAGCTTCGTCGGCGAGATTGCGCTTTATGTGCGGGGGAGGTCCTGGGATCGCGTCTATGCCGCAAGCGGCATGTACGAGCTCGATTCCTTTTTCGGCGAAGCTTACCGGTACGCCGACTGGGACGCCGCATCGTTTCTGGCGCAATTCGCGCAGCTGCGCCAGCCGTTTCTCCGTCCGCTGGAGCCGGTTACGCTGAACGGCGTCGAGACGCGCAACCGGGCCACCTACTTGTATCCGCTGCCGCTCAACGCCAGCCGCCCTTACGGCGTCATCCTGTTTCAGATCGACGAGCGGGAATGGAGCGGCATGATCCGCAGCGTGCTGAAGGACAGGGCGGGCTTTGCCTATATCGCCGACGACCGCGGAAGGCTGGTCGCTTACGCGTCGGAACGCGTCCTCGAGGGCGAAGCGGAAGCGGATTCGCGGCTTTCGCGGCTCCCCGGCGACCTGCCCCGCGACGGCGTGCGGACCGTTACGCTGGACGGGGAGAAGCTGTTCGTCACCCGGATCGTATCGGGCTATAACGGCTGGTCGTTCGTCAGCATCGTGCCGGCGGAGCGGGCGCTAGGCCCGGTCATCCGCAGCCGAAACGTTTTCGCGATTTCCGTGCTCGGCGTGCTGTTCGTCAGCGCCGTTTTGTCGTTCGTCCTGGGCGAGCGCCGCTACCGCGCGGAGCGGAAGCTGCAAACGGTCATCAAGAGCCAGTCGCGGATCGTGACGGAAAAGGCGCTGCTCGATATGATTCGCGGACGGACGAAGGAGCCGGACAATACGCCGCCGGCTTTCGCGCCTGCTCCGCCGCTGCCGGACTTTCCGCACGACCGCTTCGTCGTCGCGCAGCTGCTGATCGACCGGTACGGGCGCGTCTCCGTCGGCGGCATGCGGTCCGGGGAAGCCGTCATGACGCTCAGCTTGAAAAACGTGCTGGAGGAGCTTTCCGGCGATATCGGCCAAGGCTATACGCTGGATGGCTTGGAGCCGGAGGGCGTCGTTTTGCTGCTGAACTTGAAGGAAGGCTGCGGCGTGGAGCAGGTGAAGGAGCTGACCGACAAAGCGAACGACTTTCTCGAGCGGCATTTCCGATGTACGTGTACGGCCGGGATCGGTAGCATATATGTCGGCGCCGACCTCGTTTGCAAATCGTATCTCGAGGCCAACCACGCGGCGCGCAGCCGGTATTTGCTCGGCGGGGGCCAAACGTTCGTGTACGCCGGCTCGCGGGAAAACGGGTCCGGCCGTTACCGGTACCCGTTCGATCTGCACCCGCTCCTTTCGGCCGCGATCCGCAAAGGGGACAAGGACGAAGCGAGCGCGCGGATTCGCGAAATCGTGGCCAACCTGTCCGGGCAGCCGCTCGATGTGGACATGGGGGAGCGGCTTTCGTTCGACCTCGTCCATACGATTATGAAGACGGTCGCCGAATCCGGCGTCGAGCTGCCGGAAGAAGCGGAGGCCGCTCTGACGGAGCTGTACGCGAACCGGTTCGAGACGATCGCCGAGCTGGAGGAGGCCGTCATCGCGTTTTGCCTGGACGTGTGCGACCGGATCGCTTCCCGCAAGGAGAGCAAAAACGCCGGTCTGCTGAAGCAGGCGCTCGCCTTCATCGACGAGCATTACACCGACAGCGGCTTGTCTTCCGAAGGCATCGCCGACTCGCTCGGCGTTTCGCGGTCTTATTTGTCCCGCTACTTCAAGGATCAGACCGGAAGCCCGCTCATGCAGTACGTGGACGGGCTGCGCATGGCGAAGGCGAAGGAGCTGCTGATCGGCACCGATCTGAAAATCAAAGACATCGTCGAGCAAGTCGGACTGACCGACCCGAACAACTTTTTCCGCAAATTCAAAAAGCGCGAAGGAGTGACGCCGCTCGAATACCGGGCTTTCGGAGGCGGCGGAGGCGGAGGAGAGGGAGCGGCATCCGGGGACGGGACCGGATCGACTCCTTCATAATCGATTTTCATAACGTATGAGGGCTGGCGTGCCGGTTTGTGACGGCGCGCTTTATTTGTGCCGCGGTATACGGTGCGAACGGGCGAAGAAGCGAATGAACCGGCCGCGGTTGCATCATGTTTGCGTCATGATCCGCCATTTGTAGAACTTTTTTCGTCATTCTTTATATAAATCGACAAAAAACGCCATTAATCTCGTTTCTCTTCTGCTACTATACGAATAGGAAAAACAAACCATTTCTAGACTTGGGAGGTCGGAAAGCAAACATTTGAAAAGTACAGATGAATGGGAAGTTACTTACAGCAATCCGTACATGGAGGGGACGACTTGGCATTATCGCTCGCAGTTCGCAAATGGATTACCGCGGTAACCGCAATCAGTCTATTATTCGCATTATGTTTGCCGGCCGGCGCATGGGGCGCGGAGCAAGCGAGGCCGGAAATGGAGGCGCAATCGGCTGGCGCGTCGGTTTCCGGGTTTGTTTATGAAGTTTCCGGGGACCGTATTTCGTTTTCGCAGGACGTTACGAAATGGGCTTCGAGTCCCGACGGCCGTTACTTGTACGCGGTCAGCAACGCAGGGAGAAAGCTGCTGTACATCGACACGGCCGATTTTACGGTCAAACGCGACGTGACGCTGCATTCGCGGCCGTCGGACATCAAGTACGCGGAAGGCAACCTGTACATCTCTTTGCCCGACGAGAAAAAAATATCGGTTGTCGATACGGCGTACGGAACGTCGGTTAAGGGCAACGTGTATCAAGTAGCTTCGGCCAAGGCGCCGAGCCGCTTCGCCGTTGGCGGAAGCTTTATTTACTACACCGATGCCGGCGAGCTGCGCAAGCTCGACATGCGCTCCGGTACGGACGACAAAATGACGATTCCGGGGCATGAACAAGCGCAGTCGCATTTCGTTTGGAACGACCCGGCGGAACCTGCTCTTTATGTAGGCACGGACGCAGGTACGTTCAAGCTGGATCCTTCGACCGGCGAGGTTGCGGCGAGCAATCCCGGCTTGTTGTTTTACGGCGGCGACCCGGTAAAATTCGGCGATACGATTTATTGGGGGATGTTGTCGGTTTCGGCCGCGGACTTGCAAATTATCGGCGGGAACGAAGGCTTTGCGATTTATGCCGATTCGATCTACCGGTTCGCCGATAAAGCGGTGTACGATCGGCAAACGGGCGCTTTAGTGTCGGAATACGACCAGGCGAGCTTTTTGCACGTCCGCAGCGGCGGCAGCATGTTCGTTTATTATACCGACCTGAAACAGCTTCGAAAGTACGATTCGCTCGACTCGCTCAAGCTGGAAAATCCGGCCGGCCGCATTCCGGTTTCGCTTGCGCGATACCCGTCTTTTTTCGACAACGATTTCTATTGGGGAACGATCGCCGGCATTCTTACTTGGAGCATGGCGGCGGACGAGCGTTATATCGACGACTATGTCGTCTATTATATGGACGACGCGGGAAATAAGATCGGTTCCGCAATTGCCGTCGTCCCGAAAACCGCAGCCAGGGAGTACCAAATTCCGAAAGGCACCGTTCTGCCGGATAACGCCGCCGGTTTCGCCATCTATTCGAGAAACGGCTTCGGAGAAAGCGAGCGCTATACGTCGTTTCCGATCTCCGATTCGGTGTTCGACTACTCGGCCGGTATCGATAATTTGCATATCGAGGATGCGAATCCGCTCAGAGGAACGATCGATCTGCAGATGGTCTGGAAGGAAACGAGACCGAATCCGAAATATGCCGCATTGGAAGCTTATTATGCCGACTCGTTCGGTCAACCGTTACCGAAAAAAGCCGGCACGGCCGCGTTGAACAAAACGACGGACAGACAGACGCTGTCGCTCGGCAAGCCGGCGGACGGCTCGGCCAAACACGTCGTGGTGAAAATCAAGCGGAAAGACGGTTCTTATGACAGCAAGGAATATTACTTTTCGATCGCCGACAACGTCGCGGACGAGCCGGTTTCGGCCGCCGTCGGAGCACCCGGAGCGCCTGCGGACGTCGGATGGGGAGGCGTCGTCTTTTTCCTCGACACCGATCCGGAAGCGGGATATGCCGGAGGACGTCTGCAGTGGCTGCATCCTTACGGCTGGAGCGGCAGCGTAGCTTCCTATATCGCCTACTTTTTGAACGAAAACGACGAACGCATCCGGCCGATATTGGAAACGTCGACAGCGGACTTCCGGAAAGAATTCGGGTCGTTCGGCGATTACCTGCCGTTTATGAACGATCATACGGCAATTCCCGATGGCGCGGCCAAAATCGGCGTATTCGCCAAAAACGAGCACGGCGAAAGCGCAACGGGGCTGATCCGTTCCTTGTGGGATGCTCCGTATGCGAAGCCGGCACGAGTGCGGTTCGTCGACGAGAATCCGAATCGCGGCGCGATCGAACCGAAATTGACGTGGACCCCCGATTCGGAGGAGACTGGCATCGTCAACTATCGCGCGCTGTTTTTCGGGGAAACGATGAACATGCTGGAGTCGAACGTATTCGAAGCGGACCGCGACACATACCCGTACGAGATGAAGTTCGATATCGCCGATATTCCGGCTCAAGCTTCGTTTATTGGCGTCATGCCGGTAAATCGGTTCGGCGAATGGCCGATGGACGATCCCCGCATGTTCATGGCCCCGATATCCGACGATGTTTCCGCAAGCATTCCGGAACAAATACCGACGAATGCGACGCTGCCGAATTCCGGTTACCTTGCGTTCGGCGACGAGGACGGGGACGTCGGCGAAATCGGCGGGGTCTTGCAATGGAGCGAGTCATGGGGAATTTCGGGCTACAACGTTTATTTTTTGGACCGGGACGGGAAAAAGGTCGGCGGCATTTTGAGCGCCAAGTCCAAAGCGTTCGGCATTGCGCATATCCCGATGAATACGCGAATTCCGCAAAACGCTGCGCAGCTCGGCATCTATGCGTGGAACGGGTCGGAGGAAAGCGTCCCGACAACGACGCCGATTTACGACAAAAAGTATAGCGACACACTCCAATCTTGGCAAGTTTCGGCCGTATATGATCCACTCGAAAAGCTAGTGGCAATTTCCGTAAACGGACTGACAGCCGGCGATACGATCAAAGTTTTCGCGAACGATACGATCCCATATCCGATCGCAGCTCGGGTTTCCGATGGACAATCAGTTACGATCAAAATATCTTCTTTCGAAAACAGATCGAGATTGATCTATGTAACGATCACGAAGGAGGGATATTTGGAAAGCACACGTTTGGTCAAAACCTTTTCAATACCTGATGGCGGTGGAATCGGTAATCCCGGCACCGAAAATCCGGGGACCGGCAACCCGGGAACGGAAAACCCCGGTACCGGAAACCCGGGAACCGAGAATCCGGGTACGGGCAACCCCGGCACGGAAAATCCCGGTACCGGCAATCCCGGCACCGGGAACCCGGGAACCGGCAATCCGGGAACGGGCAGCCCCGGTACGGGTAATCCCGGCACGGGGACCCCGGGAGCGGCCGGACCGGTCGGGGGAGGGGGCTCGCCTTCGACGCCGCAGCAGCCTGCCGCTTCGGGCAGCTACGTCCCCGAAACGAGAAGCGAGTCGGCGAACGGCAAAACGTACGCCGTGGCCGAGCTGGACGCGGCGAAGCTGGCGGAGGCGTTCAAGCAAAGCCCGCAGCCGAACAAAGCGGTCGTCGATCTGAAGGATGCGGAAAACGCCAAAGTGCGCATTCCGGCGGGCGCGCTTGCAAACGCGGCATCTGCTTCGGCCGATTCGATCGTCACCATCAAAAAAGGCGGCGTTGCGTACGACTTGCCCGTCGGTCTGTTCGACGTTCAAGCGATCGCCGGTCGGCTCGGCATCGATCCGAAAGACGTGCACATTACGGTGACGATGGAGCAAGTGACCGGAGCCGCCGCGCGGCAAATCACGTCCCGGGCGGAGCGGGACGGAGTTACGCTGCTGACGGCGCCCGTCGAGTTCACGATAACGGTCGGTTCGGGCGGCAAGCAGGATAGCGTGAACGATTTCGGCAGCACGTTCGTCACCCGCTCGTTTACGCTGACGCAGACGGTCGAGTCGTCGCGGGCGACGGCCGTGCGGATCGATCCGGTTACCGGCGAGATGCACTTCGTACCCGCCGTGTTCGCGACAACGAACGGCCGGACGGAAGTGCGCATGATGCGTCAAGGCAACAGCGTATACGCCGTGGCGGAAACGAAGCCTAGGACGTTCGCCGACCTGCAGGGACATTGGGCGAAAGCGGACATCGAGCTGCTGGCGTCCAAGCTGATCGTCCGGGGCGCGACAGCCGACGCGTTTATGCCGGACCGGTCGATTACGCGCGCGGAGTTCGCCGCACTGCTCGTTCGCTCCCTCGGCATCGCCGACGCGAAATCGGGCGGCGCCCGGTTTGCCGACGTGCCGGAGGGCGCCTGGTTCGCGGGAGCGGTTGCGGCAGCGGCCGACAAAGGGCTCGTCAGCGGCACGGACGACCGGCAGTTCCGTCCGGACGAGCCGGTCACCCGCGAGCAGATGGCGCTGATGATCGCCCGCGCGCTTGCCATGACCGGCAAGAAGGGCGGCGGCCAAGCCGACGTTTTGACGCGGTTCGCCGATCGGGCGAGCGTGTCCGATTGGGCGGAAGCGGCCGTTTCGCAAGTGGTGCAGGCGGGACTGATGAACGGCGTGGACGATGGCCGATTCGCGCCGGCCGAGCAGGCGTCGCGGGCGCAAGTCGCCGTCATGCTGAAGCGGATGCTGCAGCACGTCGGGTTTATGAACTGACGACCGCTTGCGCGGCTTGTAACGGCTGTACGTGCTAACGGAATCATACGCGATTCGTCGCGCACGCCAAAAAGTCCCTCATCGAAAGATGAGGGGCTTTTTTCCTGCCGTCCCGACCGACGGGTGCCAACGAATCGTACAACCGTTATTGACGGCAAAACGGACGATTTTCGAGCGTAACGAATCGTGCAATCCTTATTCGGCGAAAATGACTGCGATTGGACGCCTGGCGAGCCCAATAACGTTACTCCGGTTCCTTAGAGCGAACGATGATTGAAATCGGGCCCGTTAAGACTACCTCGGTTCGTTAGAGCCGTGAGACGAGACCAGACGAGACCGGACGAGACCGGACGAGACGAGACGAACCGGCGTTGAAGCTTTACGAATGCCGATCCCGTCTACGGGATGACGATTTCTTTATTCGCCTTGTCTTCCACGCTGCGCAGCGCCGTATTGATGTCGGTGCCGCCGACCATGACGCTTTTGACCGTCTCGCCGATCAACAGCGAGTTGATTTTCGGGTCGTATTTGGAGGCGTCGGGCAGAGGCGACGGCGTCACTTTGAAGATGGCCTGCAAATCTTTCCCTTTGTAAATGTCGCTGTCCGAGCCGTACACCTTGCGAATGTCGTCGTTTTTCAGCACGGATAACCGTCCGGCTTTGCTCTGCTTCGTCTGGACGTCGACGCTGAGCAGGCTGAGCAGCACCTGGTACGCCGCTTCCCGGTATTTGCTCGATTTGTTGACGACGGCGATCGCGAAGTCGACTTCCTTCCCGAGGCCGGGCCGGTCGCTATAGCTCGGATGGGCGGTCACGTCCCAATTGAAGGCGTCCTTCGTCCCCGCCCGGGTGAAAAACGTAATCATCGCGGCCACCCAGTTCGGGTACATCGCCATCCGCTGCTCCTTGAAAAACAAGTCGACGGAATGGCTGTGGTTGCCGTTCTGCAAATAGCCGGGAATCGAATAAAACTGCTTCAGCAGCGAAAACACCTGCACATGCTTGTCGGACGTGAGCGACGCTTTCCCTTTCGCCCTATCGAACACGGGGACGCCGTACTGCCAATACATTTGCCGCAAGTCGGGCGGCATGACGCCGATATAGTTCGTGCTTCCGTCCGTCCGGGTCAGCCTTTTGCCCAGCTCGAGCAGCTCCTCGTACGTCATCGACGGCTTCGGATAAGGAACGCCGAACTTGTCGAACATGTCCTTGTTATACACCATGGCGCCGTAATTCATATAAAACGGCAAGCCGTAAAACGCCTTTTGGTCGCCGAGCTTCTGCATTTGCTGCACGACCGCCTGTTCCATCTGATTCAGGTTGACGCCGTACGTTTTGATCATTTGCGTCAAATCTTCCGGAATGTCGGCCTCGAGAATCGTCGCCAGCGAAGCGTTGCTGACGAGGACGAGGTCGGGAGGCGTTCCCGCGGCGAGCAGCTTGTCGAGCGTATCGGCCGTCTTGACGAGATTGATCTGAGGAAATTTGGCTTTGACCGGCTCGACGAAAAATTTCTGGAACTGCTCGTCCGTCGTTCCGGTATTGACGTCCAGTACGAGCAGCTCGGCCGGCCCGCCCTTGTATTCGCTGGCGTTCGGCTTCGGAGCCGAGCTGTCCGTCGCCGTCGTTTGTTTGGCCGGCCCCTGGCTGCAGGCCGCCAACGCGGTCGCCGTCGACGCCGCGCATAACAGTAAAGCCGCTTTGCGAAATCTGTTTTTCATAGGAACCCCTCCCGATAATCGCCCAACTAGTTGCAAACGCTTACGGGTAAGTATGTCATACTTGGCGAACCGGCATCGGTCATTTTTTTCCTGCGGATAGCCAATTTCTGCAATGGAGCGGCGGCGGGAGCGAATCAAGCGCAGCGCAAAAAAGACCGCCGATCGTCGAGCCGCCGGCAGCCTTTTCGCATCGCTCCGCAACGGTCGTTACGGAATGACGATCTCTTTGTTCGCTTTATCTTCCGCGGCGCGCAGCGCCGAATTGATATCCGTTCCGTTCACCATCACGTTTTTGACGACTTCTCCGGTGAGCAGGGAGTTGATTTTCGGGTCGTATTTGGATGCTTCCGGCAATGGCGAAGGCGACACTTTAAAGATGGACTGCAAGTTTTTCCCTTTATATACGTCGCTGTCGGAGCCGTATACGTTGCGAATTTCGTCGTTTTTCAAGACGGATAACCGTCCGGCTTTGCTTAATTTCGTTTGGACCTCTTGGCTGAGCAGACTAAGCAATACCTGATACGCCGCTTCCCGATATTTGCTCGATTTGTTGACGACGACCATATGGAAATCGACCTCTTTTCCGAAGCCCGGCTTGTCGCTGTATCTGGGGTGAGTGGTCAGATCCCATTTGAACGAATCTTTCGTTCCGGCTCTCGAGAAATAAGTATTGATGGCGGCAATCCAGTTCGGGTACATGGCCATCCGCTGCTCCTTGAAAAACAAGTCCGTGGAATGGCTGTGGTTGCCGTTGTTCAAATAGCCGGGGATCGCGTAAAACTGCCTCAGCAGCGCGAACACCTGGGCATGCCGGTCCGTCGTCAAAACCGCCTTGCCCGACGCCTTATCGAAGACGGGGACGCCGTACTGCCAGTACATCTGCCTCAAGTCGGGAGGCATGACGCCGATAAAATTGGTGCCGCCGTCCGTGCGGGTCAGCTTCTTGCCGAGCTCGAGCAGCTCTTCGTAGGTCAAGCCTTCTTTCGGGTAGGCGACGCCGAACTTGTCGAAAATGTCCTGATTGTAGACCATGGCGCCGTAGTTCATCGCAAACGGCATGCCGTAAAACGCTTTTTGGTCGCCGAGCTTCTGCATTTGCTGGACGACGGTCGGCTCCATTTGGCCGAGGTTGATGCCGTACGTTTTGATCATGGCGTTCAAATCTTCGGGGATATCGGCTTCGAGGAGAGTTGCGAGTCCGGGGTTGCTGACCAAAACGAGATCGGGAGGCGTTCCCGCGGCAAGCAGTTTGTCCAGATTGTCGGTCGCTTTCACGAGATTGATCTGAGGGTACTTGGCTTTAATCGGATCGACAAAAAACAGTTTGAATTGTTCGTCCGTCATGCCGGTGCTGACATCGAGGGCGAGGAGCTCCGCGGGCCCCCCTTTGTATTCGCCGGCCGTTTTGGCGCTGTCGGACGCAGGGGGCGCCGTCGACGGCTGGTTTTGACTGCAAGCGACGATAGGTACCATGATGGCTGAAACGAGTGCTACGGATGAAAACACGCGAAGTTTTTTCAACGAAGACCCTCCCGATTCAATTGGTTATGGTGTCGTCAACTGCCTTGGAAACGCTTACCTAATATTATTACACATTTTTCCGTTACATTCACGAGAATTTTTTCATGAACGCGAAGCGGGACTCCGGCGCGGAACTCGCCTTCTTCCGATACGGTCCTTCTCGGAACGCATGGCGAGGCCGGCGGCCTAGCTGGTCTATGGTCGTGGAACGATTGCGGCTTAAGTTCGTTTCGCGGGAAACGGATGACCGTTATTGTGAATCTATGGACTGTTCAGCTGAAACTAGGGGTGCCTGCGCAATGTTTCAAGAGACGATGGATGTTCTGCAAAACTTCGGCGTATGGGGCATGGTGATCCATTCGTTTCTCGATGCCGTCATTTTTCCGATTCCGGCCTTTTTTCTGCAAATGTCGCTCGGCCTGCTCGATCCTTCCTCGGCTTTATGGATCGCCACGGCCGGCTATGTCGCCTGCTTGCTCGGCACGCCCGTCGGGTATTGGCTCGGGCGGAGCCTGGGAGCCTCCGTTCTCCACAAATTGCTCAAAAAAAGCTGGGTCGACTCCGCTACGCAAATGTTCAACCGAAACGGGGAAGCGGCGATTTTCATCGGATCGTTTACGCCGATTCCGTTTAAGGTGTTTACGATTTTGTCGGGCTGCCTCGGTTTTTCGCTTTGGCGACTGATCGGATATGCCGCGATCGGCCGCGCGGTGAAGTTTTACGCCGTGGGCGCCTTGTTTTATTTTTACGGCCGGGCGGCGGAAGGGATGGTACACGGCTATCTTACCTATATTTTACTGGGCGTCGCTTGTCTGCTGACCGCTTTTTTGCTGATCAAACGCAAATGGCGGAGCAAAAAGCGTCCCGTCCCGCGGCAGGCGGCCGCGGAGGAATGAGCCGACGCCCGTGTGAAGGTATGATGAAGCTTGGCCGATACGGCTTGTCAATGAAGGCGAATGGGCGCATAATGGATACGGTTGCAAAATTCAGAAGCGGGGGAAAACGGAAGTGAACAAGCTGAGAGTGGCTGCCGTAGGAACGGGCAATATTTTCAGAAGCATCCATTTGCCGGCATGGCAGGCGAATCCGGAAGCGGAAATCGTCGCCGTATGCGACGCGTATAAGGCCGGAGCGCAAAAAATCGCCGACGAGCACGGCATCAAAGACGTGTACGACGACTACCGCGACGTGATCGCTCGGGACGATATCGACGTCATCAACGTGTGCACGCCGAACCTGTACCATTCGGAAGTGTCCGTCGCCGCGCTGCGGGCGGGCAAGCACGTCTTCTGCGAGAAGCCGGACGCGATCAATCCGGACGAAGCGGTTAAAATGGCCGAGGCGGCCAAAGCGAGCGGCAAAGTGCTGATGGTCATGCGCAACAACCGGTACCGCCCGGTGTCGCAGTTTTTGCGGTCGTACGTGGAAAACGGCCACATGGGCGAAGTGTATACCGGCCGGTGCGGCTGGCTGCGCCGCCGGGGCATTCCCGGCAAAGGTGGCTGGTTTACGACGAAGGAGCTGTCCGGAGGCGGTCCGCTGATCGACCTCGGCGTTCATATGATCGACCTGGCCATCTGGATTATGGGCAATCCGAAGCCGGTAGCCGTCAGCGGCTCCGTTTATACGAAATTCGCGGGCAGCGAGCTGTCCGACTCGGTCCACAGCGCGTTCGGCAACAAGCAGGAGAACGGCACGTTCGACGTCGAAGATTTGGCGACGGGCTTCATCCGCTTCGACAACGGCGCGTCGCTGCAGATCGAATTCAGCTGGGCGTCCAATGTCGAGTCCGAGGGGCGGTTCGTCGAGCTTCGCGGCACGAAAGCCGGCTTCAACCTGTTTAACGACGACTTGAAGCTGTTTACCGAAATCGACGGAACGCTGTGCAACATCGTGCCGCAGCTGCCGAAAGACGCCGGCGGGCACAAAGTGAACATCAATCATTTCGTCGACGTCGTCTTCGGCCGCGCCAAGCCGATCTTCACGCCGGAGCAAGGCGTCGATATGATCAAAATTTTGAGCGCGATTTACGAATCCGCCCAAACCGGCCGGGAAGTCCGTTTGGACTGATGCGTTTAAAAAATGTCGCGTAAAACGCGGTCGCATTCCGAATTGCGGCGATATATGTTTTTAATAAAGTTTTGAGGCGGGCGGGGACACGGTTCCCGCCTTTTTTGTTTTTGCCGTTGCCGGCGGGAACATCGGCGCAGTTGTTTCGGGGGTGTCCGTAACGCTCCGTATTGTTCGGTTTGCGCCTCCCCCTTTCAAAAATCGATTGAACCTTGATTAAAGAATACGTATAATTGATTTCGTGAAGGGAACGTATTTAAGTGTGGAATGATAAAGACCAAACTCCTTATGAAATCGTATTCCTTCACCGCCATATAGAAATCGATTACTAAAGAAAAGCGATACGAAACCGGAGAGCGGATTGGGCCATGCGAAACCACAACAAAGGAGGAAACGAGAAATGGGTTGGAAACGGTATCGAATTGCGCCCGGCGCATGGCTTGCCGCGTTACTCGCGTTCATTGCCGTCCTGCTTGCGCCGGGACATGGAACCGCTTACGCGGACGGCGCGATCCCGGCTTTTCCCGGGGCGGAAGGCTTCGGCATGTACGCGACAGGCGGACGCGGCGGCGATGTGTACGAGGTGACGAATTTGAACGATAGCGGCCCCGGTTCGTTCCGGGACGCGGTCAGCGCGGGGAACCGCACGATCGTTTTCCGCGTGTCGGGCTTTATCGAACTGAAGTCGATGCTGGAGATCAAAAGCTCGAATTTGACGATCGCCGGCCAGACCGCGCCGGGCGACGGCATCGCGATTATCGGCAACAACGTGCGGATTGCGAATGCGGATAACATCATTATGCGCCATATGCGCTTCCGGCTCGGGGACATGAACCGGCTGGAAACCGATACGTTCTATATCGGCAACAGCTCGAACATCGTCATCGACCACTGCTCGTTTCTGTGGGGCGTCGACGAGGTGCTGTCCGCCTATCCGAACGAAAGTTTAACGATTCAATGGTCGATCGTCGGCGAGGCGCTCGGCAACTCGGTTCATTCGAAAGGGTTTCACGGCTTCGGGGGAATATGGGGAAGCTCCGCAAGCTACCATCACAATTTGATCGTGCACAACAGCGACCGCAATCCGCGCTTTATGAGCTATTTGGAGCCGCCGTATCCGAGCGACCGGCTTATCGATCTGCGCAATAACGTCATTTATGATTGGGGCACGAATACGAGCCACAGCGGGCAAGGGCTCGACTTCAACATGGTCAACAACTACTACAAATGGGGCCGGTCGACCCGGGAAGACCGCAAAACCTTTTTCTTCACCGGGGGCGACAATTCGACCGCCTACATTCACGGCAATACGATGGAGGGCTCCCCCGACTTGACGGCCGACAATACGCTCGGGGTGCGGAATCCGGGCCCCGGCGTCGTTTTGTCGACCGCGGAAATCGCCCGTTCCGGCGCTTATCCGGCTACGAGCGTTACGACGCATACCGCGGAGGAAGCGTACGAGCTCGTGCTGAACAACGCAGGGGCGACCATCCCGAAACGGGATGCGAGCGAAGCCCGCATCGTCGCCGAAACGAGAAACCGGCTCGGCCATCAAATCGACTCGCAGCGCGAGGTCGGCGGATACGGGACGCTTGAGAGCGCGGCCCCGCCGGCCGACAGCGACCATGACGGCATGCCGGATCAGTGGGAAATCGCCGCCGGCCTCGATCCGGCCGATAGCGCCGACCGGAACGGCGATATCGATGCAGACGGCTATACAAACCTGGAGCACTATTTGAACTCGATCGCGCCGACCGGAACGAAAAATCCGGAGGTCCGTCTGCTGAGCCCGTCCATGCATTCGCTCCATACGGCCGGCGGAACCGTCATGATCGAAGCGGAAGCGTCCGACCCCGACGGGACGATCCGAAAGGTCGAATTTTATGCCGACGACGTCAAGCTGGGGGAAACGGCGCAAGCGCCGTACACGTTCACGTGGACGAACGTTCCGGAAGGGACGCACAGCATGACGGCCCGGGCGGTCGACAACAGCGGCACGGCGACGGGCACGTCGGCCCATCCGATTTATATCAACTACTCCGGCACCGCCTCGCCTTGGTCGTCGGTCGATATCGGACCCGTCGCCATCCCCGGGCATTCGGACGTGACCGGCGACGTATATTCGGTGAAAAGCGCCGGCTCCATCCGGGGCGAAAGCGATGCGTTTCATTACATGTACCGGCACCTTCAAGGCAACGGCGAGCTGATCGCCCGCGTCGATTCGATTACGCATACGAACGAGCAGGCGAAAGCGGGCATAATGATCCGCAAACAGCTGACCCCGTTTTCGCGGATGGCGATGATCGCACTCGATCTGAACGCGCAGGAGTACAATCCGGTCGTGTTCGAGCGCGCCGAAAACCGGGGAATCGCCCGGATCGAGCCAAGCGAGCTTCGCGTCAAGTTGCCGTACTGGGTCCGATTGTCCCGATTCGACGACAAAGTCGCCGCGTTTATTTCGGATGACGGCAGCAGGTGGACGAAAATCAAGGAAATGGATTTCGTCGAAGGCGCCGTATACATCGGTCTGGCCGCCGATCCGGCTCAGGAAGCGACGCCGAGGCTCACATACAATGCGTCGGCGTTTTCGAACGTCGCCTTTACCGAGTTTCCGCCCGTACCGGCGGCGCCGGAAAAACTGGAGGCGTCCCGATCGGCGTCCGACGTCCGTTTGAGCTGGCAGCCGGTCGACGGGGCCGTCGGTTATACGGTTAAGCGCGGCTTGCTGAAAGGCGGGCCGTACGAAACGGTCGGCTCCGCGGTTTACGCCTCCTATACGGATGCGAGCTTGCAGCCGGGAATCAATTATTTTTATGTGGTCCATAGCGTAAATGCGCACGGGGAGAGCGTGTTTCCGTCCGACGAAGCGAACGGCTCGCTGCTCGGCACCGATCCGATTACGTATTTGATCCGTGAAGATTTCGAGCGGTCTCCCGTCGGCTCGCTGACGCCTCCGCAGATGAGATCGACGACGGAAACGGAGACGAATCGTCTCGTTGTCTCTCCGGTTCCGCCGGGATCCGTCGGCAACGGGTCGAGTCGCGCGGTCGAGCTGTACGACAGGTCCGCGAATCCGACGGAAGGGCATGCGCCGTTCAAGCCTCAGTCCGGAACGTTTATCGCGGAAGCGGACTTCATGCTTCCCGCCAAGGTGGCGCCGGTGCGCGCCTTGAAAGTGATGGATGCCGCGGCCGCCAGAGCGTACGTGGAATTGCTCGTGTACAACGGCATCGGCTGTACGACGAAGCCCTGCTTCTCGTACCGGGCTTCGGACGGCAAATATTACGCGCTGCCTGCGAATCATACGTTCGACACGAACCGCTGGTACCGATTGAAGGCCGTCGTCGACGTGCCGAACGTGACGGCATCGGTGTACGTGAACGGGCAGCATGCCGGTACGATCCCGTTTTATTTCGGCACGGGCTGGACCGCTCCCGCCAGCCTCGGTTCGATCGGCGCCTTGACGACGTTCTCGGCGGAAACGAGCCTGTATTGGGACCATATTCAGGTCGGCGTCCACGGCTTGCCTGCGCCGTCCTCCTTCGCCGCGAATCCTTTGGCCCAGTCGGTGAAGCTGGATTGGGACGCTTTGCCGGATGCGCAATCGTACAACGTGTACCGGCTCGATCCCGTTACGAACCGGTTTGACCGAATCGCTTCGGGGCTGACCGGCACAACGTACACGGACGAAGGGCTTGCGGGCGGACAGCCGTATACATATACGGTCGCGGCCGTCCGTCCGGATACCGGCGAAGGCGAATACGCCGAACCGGTTCGGGCGACGCCGGGGAATTAGTCGGCGGCTTCGATGGCTTTTCGATTCATCCCTTGCGGGCAAACGGCGGCGGAATGTTTCGCTGCTTGCCCAAGAGGGATTTTTTTAGCGTTAAAGCGAACGGCGACAACGAATCGTAGTATGCTTATCGGCGGAAAAACGAACGTTTTTTCGGGCTAACGAATCCGGACATCGCTATCCAGCCCCAAATGGAAGAAAAACGATCCGATATGCCGGCAATAGCGATAGCGAAGTTCGTAAACCGATCCACACCCCCGCATTCGGCTCCGGTAACGTTTGCTCGATTCGTTACCCGGTATGTCTGGAAACCGGAAAAAGCGACGGACGACGAAGACAGCCGGTAGGAGCTTTGCCGCAATCGTCGGGGGACCGCCGTCCGTTTTCTTTTCGGCGCGATGTTAATCCTCGCACCAATGTGTGGTATACTTGATTACTAGTTAGTCAGGCTGCGAGGTTTGTCCGGCGATCGATTCGAGTGAATTTTTATTCATCAACCGATGGAGGAACGTTTGCTACAAGAGCGGTGGAGAGGCAATTCCTTGACGGAATCGGACATGGAATAAAAATTCACCTGTCGCTTCGTCGCGCAGATTCTGAAACCAGCATATTGCCATAGAAGGAAGGACTATCTCTTATGTGCGGCATAACCGGCGTGATGTACTTTGACAATCGGGACGTTTCCGAAGCTGCGCTGTACGCGATGATGGACGTCATCCGCCACCGCGGCCCGGACGATGCGGGCGTATGGACCGATCCCGGCATCGGGCTCGGGTTTCGGAGGCTGTCGATCATCGACTTGAAGGAAGGACACCAGCCGCTCAGCAACGAGGACGACACGGTCTGGATCGTCTTCAACGGCGAAATATACAATTACAAGTCGCTTCGCGAGATGCTGCTGGCGAAGGGGCACCGATTCCGCACGCATACGGACACCGAGGTCATCGTCCATTTGTACGAGGAATACGGCGAAGATTGCGTGAGCCGGCTGCGCGGCATGTTCGGCTTCGTCATCTGGGATCGCAAGCGCCGGAAGCTGTTCGGGGCGCGCGACCATTTCGGCATCAAGCCGTTCTATTACGCCCATGACGGGAAACGGTTCATGTTCGGCTCGGAAATCAAAAGCCTGCTCGCCGGCGGAACGGACGCCCGACTGGCGGAAGAGAGCCTGCTGCAATATTTGACGTTCCAGTACGTTCCCGAACCGAACACGATGTTCGAGGACATCCGGAAGCTTCCGCCGGCGCATACGATTACGGTAACGCCGGACGGAAGCGTCAAGCTGAACCGGTATTGGGACCCGATGTTCGAGCCCGCGCAGCGGCCGTTCGGCGATATGGTCGAGGAGCTGCGGGAGCGGCTGAAAGATTCGGTCATTCACCATATGCACAGCGACGTGGAGCGCGGCTGCTTTTTGTCCAGCGGCATCGACTCGACGGCGATCGCCGCCCATATGCGCGCGATCGAGCCGATCCGCACGTTCTCGGTCGGCTTCGAAGGGCCGAACAACGAGACGGTCATCGCCAAGGAGACGGCGGCCGCGCTCGGGACGAGCCACCATGCGAAAATTATCACCGAGCGAGACTTTTTCGACTCGGTGCCGAAAGCGGTATGGCATCAGGACGAGCCCGTCGCCGACCCGTCGGCGATCGCCCTGTACCATGTCGCGCAGCTTGCCCGCGAGCATGTGACGGTCGTGCTGTCGGGCGAAGGCGCGGACGAGCTGTTCGGCGGCTACCGCATTTATCGCGAGCCGCTCGCGCTGAGACCGCTCGCCTGGCTGCCGCTGCCGATGAAGCGGCTGCTGCATCGAGCCGCCCGCCTGCTGCCGGGAGGCTTTACCGGCCGCGGCTATTTGCTGCGGGCGACGACGCCGCTCGAGGAGCGGTTCCTCGGCAACGCCAAGCTGCTCGGCGAGGACGCAAAAAAAGCGCTCGTCCGGTGCGACCCGCGGCTGCTCGGCGATTACCCGAATCCGTGGACGATCGCCGGACGGTACTACGACAAGACGAAGCATCTCGATCCGGTGACGCGCATGCAGTATATCGACATGAATTTGTGGCTGCCGGGCGATATTTTGATGAAGGCGGACAAAATGACGATGGCGCATTCGCTCGAGCTGCGCGTTCCGTTTCTCGACAAGGAGCTGTTCGAATTCGCCCGCACCGTGCCCGTTCAATACCGGCTGGGCGGCGGGACGACGAAATATATTTTCCGGAAGGCGATGGAAGGCATCATTCCGGATTTTATATTGAACCGGCCGAAGCTCGGCTTCCCCGTTCCATTGCGCGACTGGCTGAAAGGGGCGCGCGGCGTCGAGCTGCTTGAGCAAATTCGCGCTTCCGGCATCGGCCACGTGCTGCATCTTGCCGAGGTGGAGCGGATGCTGAAGCGGCACCGGGACGGGCAGGGCGACTACTCGCGGACGCTGTGGGCGGTGTACATATTCGCGATGTGGCATGCCGCCTATTTGCAGGAAGAGAAAGGCTTCAGCCGCGCCGCGAGCGGAGGGGCGTAACTGCCGCGCCGGCCCGTCGGGAACGTCGATACAGAGAACAAGGAGTGAGAGAAGCCATATGGGTCGTTACAAATTGATCGCGCTGGACATGGACGGCACGCTGCTGAACAGCGAGCATGAAGTATCGGAGGAAAACCGGGACTGGATGTTCAAGGCGCTCGATGCCGGAGTGACCGTCATGCTTTCGACCGGACGCGGCGTTCAGAACGTATATCCGTATACGGACAAGCTGGGCCTTACGTCGCCGATCGTGGCGGTCAACGGCGGCGAGGTATACAAGGCGCCGAGAGAGCTGATCCGGCGCCACGAGCTCGACGTCGAAGCGATCCGCGCCATGCACGAAATGGCCGTTCGCCACGACACCTGGTTTTGGGCGTACGCGGTCGAGGGCGTGTTCAACAAGGAAACGTGGACCGACGATCTGAACGGTTACCGCTGGCTGAAATTCGGCTACTTTACGGACAACGACGAAGCCCGCGAGCAAATACTCGGCTGGCTGCGGGAGCAAAACCGGTACGAAATTACGAACTCGCACCCGCACAATCTGGAAATCAACCCGAGCGGAATTACGAAGGCGAGCGGAATCGCCGAAGTGTGCCGGCTGCTCGGCATCGGCATGTCCGAGGTGGTGGCGATGGGCGACAGCTTGAACGACATGTCGATGATTCGCGAAGCCGGTCTCGGCGTGGCGATGGGCAACGCCCAGGACGCGCTCAAGGAAGCGGCCGACCTCGTCACCGTCACGAACGACGAGCATGCGGTCGCGCGCATCATCCGCGAGCACGTGCTGGCAGGCTGACCGGGCCGCGCCTTAGGGAGGGAATCGGATGGATATCCTCGGCTGGATACTCGTTATCGCGCTGTTCGCCGTCGGCATGGCGGGAGCGATTTTTCCGATATTGCCGGGCGTCTTGGCGGTATACGGCGCCTTTTTCGTCTACGGGCTGTTTTTCGGCTTCGGCGAATTCGGGTTTTGGTTTTGGCTGCTGCAAACGTCCGTCGTCGCCGCCATCCTCGTCGCCGATTACATCGTGAACGCCTGGGGCGTGAAAAAGTTCGGCGGCTCCCGCGCCTCGGTCGTCGGCAGCACGATCGGCCTATTGGCCGGTCCGTTCGTCATTCCCGGCGTCGGGCTGCTCGTCGGCCCGTTTCTCGGAGCGTGGATCGGCGAGCTGATCGCCGGCGCCGATATGCGGCAGGCGACCCGGGCCGGCATCGGCGCCCTCGTCGGTTTTTTGTCGAGCACGTTCGTCAAGCTCGTGTTGCAGACGATCATGATCGTGCTGTTTTTCGTATGGATCTCCGCGAATTAACGCGGGTTACATAAACAAGCCATATTGGCGTGAACTTTTTGTCCAAGCATGTCCGACAGCAAGAATGCGACCCGACGGAGCGAACGAAACGAATAAGAAAGGGAGCTGACTGACTGTGATTCGAGTGACCGTATGGAACGAAAACGTGCACGAGAAAGTAAACGAAAAAATCGCCGGCATTTATCCGAAAGGCATCCACGGGGCGATTGCGGACGGGATCGCTTCGGAAGAGCTGCAAATCCGCACCGCCACGCTGGAGCAGCCGGAGCACGGGCTGACCGAGGACGTGCTGAACGATACCGACGTCCTGATCTGGTGGGGGCATCGCGCCCACAAAGACGTCTCCGACGAGATCGTAAACCGGGTGCACGACCGCGTTCTGAAAGGAATGGGGCTGATCGTGCTGCATTCCGGCCATTTTTCGAAAATTTTCAAAAAGCTGATGGGGACGAGCTGCGATCTGAAATGGCGCGAGCAGGGCGACAAGGAGCGCATCTGGGTCGTCGACCCGGCCCATCCGATCGCCGAAGGGCTCGGCCAATATTTCGAAATCGAGCATGAAGAAATGTACGGGGAGCATTTCGACATCCCGGCTCCGGACGAGCTCGTGTTCATCAGCTGGTTCGAGGGCGGGGAAGTGTTCCGCAGCGGCTGTACGTACCATCGCGGCAACGGGAAAGTGTTTTACTTCCGTCCGGGCCACGAAACGTATCCGACGTACTATAACAAGGACGTGCTGCGCGTCATCGGCAACGCGGTCCGCTGGGCCGCTCCGAGACACGGCGTCCGCCATACGTACGGCAATGCCAAGCCGCTGGAGCCGATCAAAGGCCAGGCGTGACATCGGGCCCGCCTGCTTATCGTTTCGACGGGCAGGCGGGTTTTTGCCATGCGGCGAAGCCGGGCGAAAGCTGCCGAACGGCTGCGCTTTCGGCGCTTGGCTTGCGGCCGCGCCGAACATTCGGGAGGAGGAACCGGAATGAAACTGTCTTTTACGACGCTGGGCTGTCCGCGGTGGGATTTGGAGACGATCGCAGCGAGAGCGGCCGAATACGGCTTCGACGGCGTCGACTTTCGCGGGCTTCAAGGACATATGAACGTATTCGAGCTGCAGCCGTTCGCCGCCGATTGGGCGCAGACGCGCCGCCGGTTCGAGGAGGCGGGGCTCGCGGTCACCTGCTTTTCCAGCTCGATCACGCTCGCGATCAAGGAACGGGAGGCGCAAAACATCGAGGAGCTCGAGCGGTACGCCGAGCTGTGCGGGAAATTCGGCGCCCGTTATATTCGCGCGTTCGGCGGCAAGCTGAACGGGAAATCGCGGGCGGAAGGGATCGCCGCCGCGTCCGAGCTGCTGTCCCGCGCGGACGCGATCCTGCGCGGAACCGGCGTAAAGCTGATTGTGGAGACGCACGACGACTGGACGCGCTGCGAGGACGCGCTCGCGCTGCTCGAAGGGACTTCCGCGGACACGGTAGGGATTTTGTGGGACGTGCATCACCCGTACCGGATGTTCGGGGAGCGGCCGGAGCGCACGTGGGAGGTGCTCGGTCCGCGCATCGAGTACACGCACTGGAAAGATTCGCTGCCCGATGCCGATACGGCCGGGAAGTTTACGTACCGGTTCATGGGCGAAGGCGACGTGCCGTTTGGCGACATTTATTCGGTGCTGCAAGCCGGCGGATACGACGGATGGTATACGTTCGAATGGGAGAAGCATTGGCATCCCGGGCTGGAAGAGCCGGAGGAGGCGTTCCCGCGGTACGTCCGCTATATGCGCGGGCTGGAATCGTCCGGACGATGACGGAAGGCGCGGCGGGCGAATGCGAAAACGCGTACGCAGGCCGTCGGCGCGGCGAGCCGTGCAAGGCGGCAATGCCGCTCCGGCGGCGGCCGTTGCGGATCGGTAGCGGCAGCGGCTTCACGCGGCCGCTGCGGATGAGACGGCAGCAGCTCTTTTAGAGCGGGCTGCGGATAGACTAACTTGTACAAGCGGTTTCACTGCGAGCGGTCCGAGGGCGGGCCGCTCTCTTTGCGACGGTTTCGCGAAGCGCCGTCGAGTCCGATTCGATTCGGTATAAAATTCGCGCGCATAACCGCGAACCTCGACCGCCGCAAATAAAAACAGGCCGCCGGCCCAAGACCGGACAGCCTGTTCGCGAAGAACCGCGCGCCCATTGAAGCGATGCCTCAGCAAGCACCCGCTGCAACCACCCACAGCGAGCAAACACCCTCGGCGCGCCGCCGCACCGCCCGTTCGGGCGGCCGGACTCTACGGCGCCATGGCGTGACGCGCCCGGATTTCTTCGCGGGCTTTGTCGTTCATTTTGGCCGGCGTCCATTTCGGCTCCCAGACGAGCCGAACGTCTACGTCCTTCACGCCCGGCGTCTCCTTCGCCGCCGTTTTCACGTCTTCGACGATTTGGTCCGCAAGCGGACATTCCGGAATGGTGAGCGTCATCTCGACGGTCGCCTTGCCGGCCTCGTCCACCTTGACGTCATAGACGAGCCCGAGGTCGACGATATTGACCCCGACTTCGGGATCGAGCACCTGCTCCAGCCGCTCCAACATTTGATCTTCGATGTTCATCGCAACGAACCTCCCGCGTTTGGCATGCCGGCTCCGAATTCGAAAAGCCAGCATTTAACATGCCCGAACGCGCGGCCGTTTATGAAGGATTTTCCGAGAAAATGCCGAATTGCCGCATCGCTTGCTTCAGCTTGTTCACTTCCGCCTCCAGCTCGGACAGCGTCGCGCTGCTCGTATCCGCGATCGCGCCGAGATCGCCGATCCGGCCGAACGGCTTCAGCACCGGACTGACGTAGCCGATGGCGCTCGGAGACGGAACGTCGACGGTCAGCGCCGCGTTCAACCGCACCTCGTTGCCGGAAATCCGAACGATTCGCCGCACTTGATCCCCGGTTGCGATGCGGATCCATTGGTCCGAGCGAAGGGAGGAGGCGTCGTTTACCGTCAACGCCGTTTTGCCGGCGGTTCCCGTACCCGTTACGCCGGACAGCGTCCCGGCCGTTCCGGTCGAAACGACTTTGAATCCGGCCGGCGTTTTGCCGTCCGTCACGTTCGCGGAGGTGATCCATACCGTATCGCCCTGGTTGAACGTACCGGATGCCGGCGGATAGGCGGCGGCGAACTTGACGAATTTGCGCAGCGGGTCGGTCGCGACCGATTGGCCGAGGAACAGCCAAAGCCCGCCCTGCTTCGTGCGGATCACGTTGTCGTCGACCGTCACGTCCGTAAACGTGCCGTCCGTGTCGCTGGCGCGAATCGAATAGAGGCCTCGGCACGCATCGTACGTATCCGAGATCAGGTTGCCGGCGATTTGCGCGCCGTTCACCGTCGACCGCACCAGGATGCCGGCCCGGTACGACTCGGCCGGCGTCGGATAGTGTCCGGCGTTGACGATGACGTTGTCCGTAATTTGCACGTTGGAAACGACTCCGATATTGCGGAAGCTTCCGATGAAAATGCCGGTTATCGGCGCGTTTTTGATGACGTTGCCGGTGATGACCACGTTCGACAAATCGGAATCGTGGGTAAAGCCGATGCCGTATGCGTTGCTTTGCAGCTCCGTGCGGAAATCGAACTCCTCCTGGAACACGATCGTATTGTTCGCGACCGTAATGTTTTCGAACTGCGTCTTGACGTTCGACCATGCCGCGCTCGAAATGCCGGTCGTCAAGTTACGCTTATGCACCTTGTTCGTCAAGGTGATCGTATTGCCGGCGACGGTTACGTTTTTCACCGGATTGGCGTTGTAAGGCCCGATCTGGATGCCTTGATTGGCGTTGCTGATCGTATTGTTCGTCACCGTCATGTCGCAGCGTCCGTCGGCGCTGTTGCCGGCCTGCAAATTGACGCCCGTATAGTAGCCGTCCACGACGTTGTTCGAAATGACGCTTTGCCCCAAATGCGTTTCGATCGCGCCCCGCGCTTTTTGTCCGGGAGCGGCGTAGAAGAAACAGTTGGATACCGTATGGTTGCGGCCGTTCAAGTATATGGCGGAATTGTCGTACGTGCCGTTCCCCCGGGCCATGACGAAATTGAAGTAGCAATCCGTAATCGAAGCGAGCTTGCCGGTGTCGCTGTTGAGCGAAACCGAGTTGACGCCGCATGTCGGATCGAACTGCACGTTATCGATGAATACGTTTTCATACCGATACGAAATAATGCAAAACTGATAAAAATAAACGGTATCCTTCCGATCGAGATCGATGTAGCACGTCTGGTTGTTTTGCGGGTTTTGGTCGAACCGCAGCTTGCTGATGCGCACGTTTTTCAGCGGAGCGCCGCTGCTGCCGTAGAAGATCGTGAAATAATCGCCTGCGTTGTCCTTCACTTTAATGACGGAGGATATCCCTTCGCCCTGCAAATTGACGTTGTTTCGGAGCGTGATCCATTTGTTCAAGTAAGGGGAAACGATATACGTGCCTTTCGGAAAAAAGACGGTGCCGCCGCCCATCGCGAACACGGCGTTGATCGCGTCCTGGATCGCCTTGAAATCGTCGGTGACGCCGTCGCCCTTCGCCCCGAACCATTTGACGCTGATGAATTCCGTGTCCACTATGCGCTTGAACCGGGCCCCCGACGCCGACACCAGCACCGTGCCCAAATTGTCGGCCGTAGTCGTATCGGCCGGATCGTAAGTAAAAAATCCTTCATGCCCGCGATCGGCGACGTAGTAGACGAAGCTCGCTTCCGGACTCGTTTCGGCCCTCAGTCCGGCAATCGTCGAGGCGACGCAAAAATCCGTCTCCATCAACTCCTTCGGCTTTGTCTTCTTGCCGTAAACCGCCCCCGTCACGACACCCGTATCCTGGCCGTAAGCGATTCCGAGCGACGTGCCGATCGCCGCGGCCCCGGCCAGTCCGAGCGAAGCGATCATTTTTCTTCTGCTGATCATGCCTGCTGGCGTTGTTTCGGCCGCCTCTTCGTTTTTCTCCGTTTTCCGCTGCTCGTCCATCAATGACATCTCCTCCGCTTTAAGGTTTCGAGCCGAAACGCGCCCGAGACGTTCGGCGTTCCGGAAGCGCTGCCAATTCGCCGGGCCGACCGTTCCTTGCGCTTCGATTCTTTATCATCATAAGGAGAACGGCGGCAAAAAGCTTTATGATCGCAATCGTTTTTTTTGACTTCCCGATTGTCATTTCGTTCGGGGAATTGGTACTTTTCTCCGTTTGAGAGCATGGAGGCAGAGCCGGAACGGTTTGATTTTGCACTAGTCAAACCGGACAAGCCGCACTATAATGAAAATGACATGTATAATACAGATATGATACATGTTTCTGAATGTACATAAGAAAGGGGGCGACCGATCGGAACCTTGGAAGCGTTGTCATTGTCAAGCCGGTTGACCGACAGCTAAGAATCGCCCCAAGATGCGTTCGAGATATCGCAAACGGGAGGTAAAATAATGAAGGTATCGATCCGCAGACCGTTTTATGCCGCTCTTTCCTTGCTCATGCTATTATCGCTTCTTCCATACGGTTCCCCGCGGACCGCGTCGGCGGCGGAGTCCGGGGGTGAATTCGTCATGCCCGGCACGACCGTGTACCGGTTTGGAACCGCTTCCCCGGGCGAACGGAGAGTCACGCTCGTCGGCGATCCGAACGCGGCGCCGAAAGTGACGACGGCGACGTACGGGGTAAAAATTCAATCCACGCTCGCGGCCGCCTCGAGAACGTTCGAATTCGACGTACCGCAGACGGGAACGTACATGATCAAGCTGGGCGGCATGACCGCCTCCGACGGCGGCACGGCCGACGTGAGCATCGACGGCGTCCGCTACGCCCGCTACGGCTTTTACAGCGTAACCGGCCAATACCCGCGTCCGGATCTATACGTCCAGCAGCTGCCGCTTACGGCCGGCAAGCATACGCTGACGCTTACCGTGACGGACAGGGGGAACGGCATCGGCAACGGGACCGGCACGTCGATGTACCCGAACCGGCTGACGCTCACCGATCTCGCGACCGTGACGAACAGCAAGACGCGAAGGACGTATTATACCGACGAGAAGCTGGCCGCCGCCCGCGAGAACGTGCAGCGGTACGATTGGGCCGCCGCTTTGCGGGACGGCGTGCTGGCGAGAGCGGACGCCTTCGTCGCGCTCGGCTACGAAGGGCTGTGGAACCTCGTGCCGACGCAGGCGATACCGCGCAGCTACAATACGAACCAGCTGACCGGCAACTTCAGCCCGGTTTCCGGCGACCTGAAGCCGTACGGCAACTATCCGTGGAAAGCCGACCCGCTGAACGATCCGTGGAAAATCGTCGACCCGGCCAGCGGCTACAAATTTCCGACGAACGACTTCGGCGCTTACTACCGGAGCGGCTTGGACGCGCACGGCAACTTCGATCCGAAGCTGGCCGACCGCAGTCTGCTCGTCAATACGCTGTATCCGGAAAAAGGCCCGACGTGGGGCGTCGACGACGGGTACGGCTGGGTCGATCCGGCGACGAACATGCGGTACACCTTTATCGCTTATTACGCCCACTGGTTCGCTTGGTACGGCAGCCCGGCGAACGTAAACGGCGCGCTCAGCAGCCTGCAAAGCGCGTACATTTACACCGGGGACGAAAAGTATGCCAAAGCGGGCGCGGTGCTGCTTGATCGCGTCGCCGACGTTTATCCTTCGATGGATGTGGCCGAGTTCAGCAACGCCGTTTACGTCAACTCGCACGGCGGCACGGGCGACGGCAAAGTCGTCGGCTCGATCTGGGAAACGTCGCTCGTCAAAGTGTTCACGGGGGCGTACGACGCGTTTTTCACCGCGTTCGACGATCCGGACGTCGTTTCGTTTTTGCGCTCGAAAGGGCAGCAGTACGATTTGCCGCTGAAAACCAGCGCGGCGGAAATTCGCCGCAATATCGAGGACGGCATTTTGCGTCAAGTGCAGCCCGGCATGCTGTGGGATCAAATTCGCGGCAACAACGGGTTCCATCAAAGCGCGGTGGCGCTAGCCGCGGTCGTGCACGATACGCTGCCGGAAACGAAGCAGTGGCTCGATTTCGTGTTCCAGCCCGGCACGTTCGTCAACCGCATTCCGCGCCAAGTGACCGGCGGCAACGTGCTGTTCAGCATGGTGAACGACGTCGACCGCGACGGTCACGGCAACGAAGCCGGCCCCGGCTACAACCGGCTCTGGATCGGCAATTATTTGACGGTGGCGGACGCGCTGGACGGCTACGACAAATATCCGGCGGCCGACCTGTACGAAAACGTGAAGTTCCGCAAAATGTTCCAGGCGATGTACCCGCTTATCATGCTCGGCAAATATACGCCGTCGATCGGGGACAGCGGCACGACGGGACAGCCGGGCGTTCTCGTGGACAAGGCGCAGTCGATCGAGGCGTTCGAGCAGTTCGGCGATCCCGTCTACGCGCAGCTTGCCTATATGCTGAACGGCAACAAGACGGACGGCATCCACTCCGACGTCTACACGAAAGATCCGAACAAAGTCGCCCGCGACATCGAAGCGGTCATCGCCCAGCACGGGCCGCTCGATCTGGACAGCATGAACTTGACCGGATACGGTCTTGCCGGTCTGCGCGAAGGCAAGGCGGAAGCCGGCGCCGACACGAGGCGCGCGATGTGGCTGTACTACGGCCGCACCAGCGGGCACGGCCATCGGGACGCGCTGAACCTCGGCTATTACGGCTTCGGGCTCGACTTGATGCCGGACCTCGGCTATCCCGAGCAGGCGAACGCGACCGACGTCAACCGGTTCGAATGGGTGCAAAACACGATCAGCCACAATACGGTCATGGTCGATAAAACGAAGCAAACGGCGATGTGGGACGGGACGCCGAGGCATTACGACGACAGCGGCATGGTGCAGCTGATCGACGTCGAGGCGCCGAAGGCGTATCCGCAAACCGAGCTGTACCGGCGCACGTCCGCGATGATCAAGGTCGACGAGGCGAATTCGTACATGGTCGACTTTTTCCGGGTCAAGGGCGGCAGCGATCACCACTTCAGCTTCCACGCGGCCGAAGGACCGGTAACGACGGAAGGGCTCGACCTCGTCGCGCAGCCGACCGGCACGTACGCCGGACCCGACGTTCCGTTCGGCCAGCGTCCGGCGAACGACAGCGTATCGGGCAGCGGCTATACCGGGCCGGGCTTCCACTGGCTGAAAAACGTGGAGCGCGACAACGATCCGTCCGGCGCCTTCAGCGTCGACTACGATATCGTCGACACGTGGAAAGCGACGCCGCAGGACGACGACGTCCACATGCGGCTTACGATGCTCGGCGACGTCGACGACGTGGCGCTGGCCGACGGCGTGCCGCCGCAAAACAAGCCGGGCAACCCGAAGAGCGTCAAATACGTGGTCGCTCATCGCAGCGGCACGAATTTGAGCAGCACGTTCACGTCCGTCATCGAGCCGTACAAGGATACGCGTTTCGTGAGCGGCATCGCCGAGGCGACCGTCGAAGCCGAGCCCGGCTCGGTGGCGGCGGACGTGTACGGCACGGTCCGCGCGGTCAAAGTGCAGCTGACGAACGGCCGGACCGACTACATCATCAGCTCGCTGAACCCGGACGCCGCCTTCGTCGTCGACGGCAAAATCCGCTTCCAAGGCTCGTTCGGCGTATATTCCGAGAAAGACGATCAGCCGGTGTTCACCTACGTGAACGACGGCGCGTACATCGGCAAAATCGGCACGCCGTACGCCAGCGCGGGAGCGGGCAAGCTGCAGGGGACGATCGTCGACTTCACGCGCGAGCTGTCGCAGTCGAACAAGCTGGACGTGCAGCTCGATCTGCAAGGCCGGGACCCGAACGAGCTGGTCGGGGCGTCCGTCTACGTGCAGAACGACGGGAAGCGCAACGCGGTGTATACGATCCGCGGGGTTCGGCCGCTCGGCGGCAACCGGTTCGAATTCGATCTCGGCGACATAACGCTCATTCGTTCGTACGCGAGCGCGACCGATTTGAACCAAGGATTCGTATACGACGTAGCGCCCGGCAATACGTTCGTCATTCCCCTTGCCCGGCAAACGGTGTATTTGTCCGACGTGACGATCGTCTCGCCGAAAACGGAGCTGAGCAAAAACGAAACGGCCGTTTTGCAGGTTCGGGGAACGTACGCGGACGGCAGCGCGGTCGATTTGAGCGGCTACGACTTCGTGTGGGAGAGCGAGCGTCCGAATATCGCCAACGTCAACGACCAAGATCGGCTGAAGGCGCATAACGCGGGAACGACGGTCATCTCCACGACGGTCGAAATAGACGGCGTCCGCCGCACCGGACGGCTGCCGATTACGGTGAAATAATCCGAAGCACCGGGAAGACGAGGCTCGCTGTCCGCGGTTCGCGCCGCGGAGGCGGGCTTTCGTTTTTGGCGCGATCAAAAACGTGTTGACGCACCGACCGCGACAGTGTATCGTAATAGGTACTATGGTATGACCAGAATTCGACATTCTGCGTCATCGCCCCTCGCAGCATGTTGCAGCGTGTTCCGTGTGACGGAACGACGGCATTGCCGGTTTTCCCAGCTTTGCCGTGCGCGCCGTGAAGCCGAAAGCCGAGCGGACGATAGGCATGCAGAAACGGGCGGCGTTTCGTCGGTTTTTCATGTTAAATTGGTCATACCATCATATGTATATGGTTCATTCACTCAAGTTCGTTAAAAAGGAGATGAAGCGTATGGCTGTTAAACCGATGCTTGCGCTCGCAGCCGTCTGTTTGATTGTAAGCGCTTGCGGAGGCCGTCCGGCGGACGACGCCGCGCAGCCCGATTCCGGCAAATCGGCCGATCCCGGCGCCGCGGCGGCGGCGATCGCCGACACGAAGACCGACCTGTACGTCGCGTATCCGGGAAGCGGCGAGAAAGACGAGCTGTTTATGCAGCGGTTCGGGGATCAAATTCGCAAAAAATTTCCGAATTATACGATCAAGTACGTTCCCCGGCTTGCCGCCGAAGGGACGAACTATTACGCCTCCGCGCTCGCCTCCGGCACCCCGATCGACATCATGATCGCGTCTCTCGGCACGACCTTCCCCTATTTGATGAACTTGAAGCTGGAAAGCGACATTAGCGATTTGATCGCGAAATACCGGTACGACCTGTCCCGGATCGAGCCTTCGTTAATCGAGATCCAGCGCCAGCTGGCGAACGGGGGCATTTACGGATTGCCGTGGACGAGCGGCAGCATCGTCTTTTTGTACAACAAAGACGTCTTCGACAAGTTCGGCGTTCCTTATCCGAAGGAAGGCATGAGCTGGGACGACGTGTACGAGACGGCGAAAAAGCTGACCCGCACCGACGGAGGCCAGCCGTATAAAGGGTTCGCGTTTCAATTCGACCAGTTGATGGCGACGAACCAATTGTCCGCCCCGTATTTCGATCCGAAAACGTATAAGGCGAAATTTTTGGAGGACAACTTCGTCAAAGCGTTCGACAATCTGGTCCGCTTTCACCGAATCGCCGGCAACGAGCCGCCGGCCGCCGGAGCGCCGAACGCGTTTCAAAAGGAGAAAAACGTCGCGATGTTCATGGGAACGAGCGGGCACGTCAAGCCGACCGCGGAGCAGGTGCCGAATTGGGACGCGGCTTCCGTCCCGGTAATGGCGCAAAAGCCGGACACCGGCTTCCAGGCGGCACCGGAATATTTTTACATTACGAACAAGAGCAAATCGCGGGACGCCGCGTTTCAGGTGCTCGCGTTCATCGCTTCGGACGAATTCCAGGAATGGCTCGGACGAACGAACGCGATATTGCCTGTCGTCAAAAACCCGGACCAGCTCATGAAGACGTTCGGCGCCGATTTGCCGGGCTTTGCCGGCAAAAACGTCCGCTCGCTTATTCCGCGCGCCTATGCGCCGCTGACGACGTCGCCGTATTTGACGATCGGCAACGCGGAAATGCTGGCGGCGCTGCAGGCCGTTCTCGGCGGCAAAGACGCGAACACGGCGCTGCGGGAAGCCGGGGAGCGGGCGGATCAGCGCATCGCGGCCGAGCTGGGCAAGTAGGTCGTATCCGCCGCTTGGAAGCTCGCGGTCAGTCGCACCTTCGTCCCCGTCCCGCTTCTATCGGTCCAAAGCTCGCCCTGCGACAGGCGAGCTTTTATTCTGCGTATTTTCGGCCGCCGGCTTGGGGCCGCGAATGCGATTCATTCGACCCGCACCCGAGCCGGATATGGTATGATGGGTGAAGAGGAAGAAGATCGGACCGAGAGGGGCGGTTGCCGTGTCGCACCGTGCACCGGCGAGAATTACGAGCATTCCGGGAAAACGGCGCTTCCAATTCGACTGCGTGCCGACTTCGCCGGAGCTGAAAGAGTACGGAGCCATTTCGTTGTACCAGTTCGGCGATTTGACGTGCGACGCCGGATTCGCGCTCGGCGAGCATCGGCAAGCTTGCTACGAAATTTCGTACGTCGTATCGGGCAAAGGCTGGTTTGCGACGAACGGCGTCCGCTGGGATCTTCAGGCGGGAGATTTGTACATCGGCTTGCCCGGCGAGCTGCATGAAGGGGGAGCGGATGCGGACGACCCGTTCCGTTATTTTTACGTCGGCTACCATTTCAATACGGAAGCGGAAGGCGCCGGCTGGCTGCTGCCGATCAAGGAAACGATCGACAACAAGCAGTCGCCGCGCTGCAAAGACCGGCTCGACATTCGTACTCCGTTCGTCAACGTGCTCAAGGAGCTGAGCAGCGCGAGCCCGCTCTCCCACAAAATGATTCAGCTTTATTTGGAGCAAATCGTCGTGCTGACGTACCGCAACTTTTTTTCCGACTGGGAGGCGAAATATCCCGGGGAAGGCTCGGAGCACGGCGCGAAAAGAGCCGTTTACGCGGCGCTGCAGTATATCGACGATCATTTGCTGCAAATCGGCGATTTGAAGGAAGTGTCGGATGCGTTCGGGTACAGCCTCTCGTATTTGTCGCATCTCGTCGCCCAGGAGACGGGCGTCAGCTTGCGCGGCACGTTCGCGAAGCGGAAATGGGAGAAAACGATCGAGCTGATGAAGGAAGGCAGCTACAGCATCACGGAAATCGCCTCGATCATGAACTACGATTCGATCCATACGTTCAGCCGCGCGTTTCGGAAAGCGTTCGGCGTATCGCCGTCGCGCTACATCCGGGAGACGATCGGCGGGCGCGGACCCGGAAAGGCCCCGGTGCATGGTAATACGGAACCATAATCATAATCGGATAGCCAAGAGCAAGGCTTGGAGAGCCGGCGATCGCGGAGATTGCCGGTTTTTTCGTATTAAGGCATCGATCGGACATGTTGCTATCGCCAAAAAAACCGAATGACGGAATCGGGGCCGAATCGGGGCGGCTGCACAATTTTACGGCGGGATCGGTCCAATACAACGGAGTCGATCGTTGTCTATACTGATGGCAGAACGATATTGGAAACGATTTCATTTTCAGAGAGGGGCGGGACTATGAAAAGAAGGATAGCGATCGCGGCGGCGGTTCTCCTGTTCGCCGGGGGGTGCGGGGCCGCGACGAAACCGGCCGACCCGAAGGGCGAGACGGAGGTCGGCACGGAACCGGTCACGCTGAAGATGTACAATTACGGCGCCCTGACGCCGGACATTATCGACCGTCTGTTCGTCCGGCCGATGAAGCAAAAATATCCGCACATGACGCTGCAGGTGATCGAACGAAGCGCCGCGCCGATCGAAAGCTTGGCGATCGCCGGGAACGAGGTCGACATCATTACCGGTTGGGGCAGTCTGCTCGACCAGTTCGGCAATTTCAAGCTGCTGGCCGATTTGAATCCGTATATCGGGAAGCACGGCGTCGATCTGAGCCGGTTCGAGAAATCCAATCTGGACGGGGTCCGGCTGCAATCCGATACGATCGCCAAAGGCAGCTTGATGGCGCTGCCGTTCGGCTATAACTACTACGCGACGTTTTACAATAAAACCATATTCGACAAATTCGGCGTCTCGTACCCCCCGGACGGCATGACTTGGGATCAAGCGATCGAAGTCGCCAAAAAGCTGACGCGGACGGAAGGCGGAGTCCAGTACAAAGGACTCGATCCGGAAGGGATCGAGAAAGTCGGCAACGCGCTGTCGATTCCGTACGTCGACCCGGTTACGTTCAAGGCGGCGGTCCATACCGACGGCTGGCGCAAAGTGTTCGAGCTGACGAAGCGGATCAACGACATTCCGGGCAACGAGTTTCAAATAACGAATCACGCCGGCACGATCAAACGGTTCGTCAAAGATAAAAACGTGGCGATGCTGGCCGCGCCCGAAGTGCTGAACAGTATGGCCGACGCCGATTTCGACTGGGATTTGGCTGAATATCCGTACTTCCCGGAAAGGCCGCATACGTCCGGCATGGTGCAGACGTTCGTGCTGCAAATCGCCTCGAACAGCAAGCATCCGGAGCAGGCGATGCAGGTCATTCGGCTGGCGACGTCGGACGAGACGCAGACGCTGCTGGCGAAGTCCGGCCTCATGATGAGCGCCCTGCAAAACGAAGCGATCAACAAAAATTTCGGCGCGGACAATCCGCTGCTGAAAAACAAACATATCGAAGCGATCCTGAAGACGAAGCCGGCCCCTTACGTCGTGCAAACCCGCTTTACGAAAGCGAGGGGGATCCTCGAAGCGAAATACAAAGATTACGCGGCAGGCAAAAAAGACGTCAATACGGCGCTAAGGGAAGCGAACGAGGAAATCGACGCGTATATCGCGACGGAAAAATGAGGCGGATTCCGCTTGCCGTTTCCGAAACCCGCATGTTCGGCGGGTTTTTTCCGTTCGCGGACCGGAATCGGTCTGACCGGTCTATTGACAGACGGAAGCGCTTGTCTTATTTTTGTTGGAGATAGGCGCACCGAAACCGAGGAGGAATACAGGATGTGGAAAGACTTTAAAGCATTTGCGATGAAAGGGAACGTGTTCGATCTTGCGATCGGCGTTATTATCGGGGCCGCCTTCGGTAAAATCGTCACTTCGCTCGTCGCCGACATTTTGACGCCGATTTTGGGTTTGCTGCTCGGGGGGCGGAACTTTTCCGGACTGACGCTGCAGTTCGGCGATGCCGTCATCAAATACGGCGTTTTTTTGCAATCGGTGATCGACTTCTTTATCGTGTCGTACTCGATTTTCCTGTTCATCAAGCTGCTCGGCAAGTTTAAACGCAAGCAGGAGGAGAAGCCCGCGGCGCCGCCGGCGCCTTCCAAGGAGGAGCAGCTGCTCGCCGAAATCCGCGATTTGCTGAAGCAGCAGCAAGGCGCGCGCTGAGCGACTTCGCGGGAAAAATTTGTTTCGCGGAGAACAGCTTCGCGGGAAGAAGACCTTTTCGAGGGTCTTTTTTTGTTGGCCGCCATGTTTCGGAAAACCGCAAAAACTAACTTTTACGGCTGCTGCCCATTGTTGCCGTCAGCGGCGTATAGTAAAATGGAAGCAGGTCTTTTTGCCTATATCTATTGGCGTTCTTAGGCGGGCCCGAATGGCGCGGAATGCGGTCATCGCCCTGCCGGAGACGAAGAGGACGAACTCGGATGAGCTTACAAGTCGACCATTGCCCGAAATGCGGCTCCGTTTATCGGAAAAACGCCCGGAGCCTGTGCGGTGTTTGCAGCGCGCAGCAGGACCGGGAGCTGAATCGCTGTCTCGACCATCTGTGGAAGTTTCCGGACGCCACGACCGACGAATTGAGCGATGCGACGAACATCGCGGTCTCTTCCATTTACCGGTTCATCAAGGAAGGAAAGCTGCCCCGCGGCTGCGACCGCCTGACATACCCCTGCGAATGCTGCGGAGCACCGATTCATAGCAACCGATTATGCGGCCTATGTACGATATCGTTCAAGCAAACGGCGGCGGAGCTTCGAGCGAAGCTGATCCGGGCGCAACCATCCGCGTATCAAATATACAAGTGAGCGAAAGCCGTTTTTTTGCTTGGAACTATTTTTTTTAATATAAAAGGTTGCAATTAAAAGAATCATATGCTATATTATTATTCGCTGCTTAAGAAAAATTATTTACAGGTCCGTAGCTCAATGGCAGAGCAACCGGCTCTTAACCGGTAGGTTGTGGGTTCGACCCCCACCGGGCCTATGTGTATCGACGCGGGGTGGAGCAGCCCGGTAGCTCGTCGGGCTCATAACCCGAAGGCCGCAGGTTCAAATCCTGCCCCCGCAATTTTATCGTTTGGCGCGGAGCTGTGGTGTAGAGGCCTAACATGCCTGCCTGTCACGCAGGAGACCGCGGGTTCGAATCCCGTCAGCTCCGCCATTCGTTTAACCCGAAAGTACGGAATGAGAGCCTAATCGTTCGTCGGAGCTTTGCTTCGATAGCCATGGGTAAGCAGATCGTTGAATGTTTCGAACGCAACCGTCCGATTTGGGCGGTTTTTTTATACCTTCCGCCGAGAATGGGAAGCCGCCCATTCGATAAGGCGCATGACCGCAAAAGCTGCCTTCGGCGGCGCCGGTCACTCGGATATCGGCATCGAATTCCGCTATTTTAACGGAAAATAGCTTCGGGCGCGTCGGTAACGGAATGCGATTCCGTTATTTCGGGATAGGGAGACGTTTTGAAGCGAATTCGCGACGAATAACGGAACAGGTGAAATTCGGCATTAACGGAATACGGTACCGTTATACGTGCGTCCGACAAAAAAAGGCATCGTCCCGGCGGCTTTTGCCGCCCCGGAAGATGCCTTTTTGCTTTGCGGCTTCAGGCGAATGCCCGCCTGCCTGTCCCGCTACTCGTTCGCCGGCAGCTGCGGCAGCTGCCCTTGGTTGATTTGCTTGATGACGTCGAACGGCAGCTTCGGCTTGCGGTCGTACGTCATCAGCCCGTTTACCTCCTGCTCGACGTCGGTCAGCTGCGTATAGCAGAAGCCGCGTACGACAGGGCTTTGCAGCAGCGGATGGACGACGTCGGCGAGCCGTTTGACGAAGTCGGCCTCGTCCTTGGCGCCGGAATAGCCCCAGCCTTCCTGGCCGGCCTGTTTGAAGGCGATGCCGCCGAATTCGCTGACGACGATCGGCTGCCCCTCGTACCGGAAGCCGGGCGCAAATATGCGCCGGCGCGCCGGCTCGGCGTTCACGGCGGTTTCCGCCGCGGCGTACCGCTCGGTCAGCACGTCCCGTTTCCACGCATAATCGTGAATCGTGCACAGATCGGTGACGGCGTGCTCCCAGCCGTCGTTGGAGACGACGGGTCGGGTCGGGTCGAGCGATTTGGTCAAATAATACAGCGCCTGCGCGTGCGTCTGCTGCTGCTTGTCGACCGATATGTTCGGGACGCCCCAGCTTTCGTTGAGCGGCACCCAGACGACGACGCACGGATGGTTGTAGTCCCGCTCGATCGCTTCCATCCATTCCTTCGTCATCCGTTCCGCATAACGTTCCGTATACACGTATGCGTTGGCCATTTCCCCCCAAAGCAGCAAGCCCAGCTTGTCGCACCAGTACAAGTAGCGCGGATCTTCGATTTTTTGGTGCTTTCTCGCGCCGTTGAAGCCCATCGACTTCGTCGCCTCCACGTCGAAGCGGATCGCCTCGTCGGTCGGCGGCGTCAGCAAGCCGTCCGGAAAGTACCCTTGGTCGAGCACGAGCTTCATCAAGTACGGGGAGTTGTTCAAATACAGCTTGCCGCCTTCGATCGATATTTTGCGCATGCCGAAATAGCTGCGGACCCGATCGATCGGCTGCCCGTTCCGTTCGAGCGTGAAGGCGACCTCGAACAAATTGGGCCGCTCCGGGCTCCACCAATGCGATCTGGCGCTTCCTACGCCGGAACCGGAGCCGATGGAGAGGCCGACGCTGCGCGACTCGGTTTCGCCGCGAAGGCTGAAGACGTCCTCGGCGACCGTTTCGCCGGCGAACGTAACGGTCGTGCGGACCGCGAGCGAATCCGCGAATTTGGCTCCGTTCGTAAACGGCAGCGCCACATGGAAACGCATATCGACGCAGTCCCGGTCGATGTCCGGCGTCAGCCGAACCTGGCGCAGATGGACGGCGTTCACGGCTTCGAGCCAAACGGTCTGCCATATGCCGGTCGTTCGGGTGTAAAAGATGCCCTCGGAGCGCTCTTTCCAATATTGCTTGCCGCGCGGCAATGCCAAATCGCGGCTGTAGTCCTGCGCGCGGACGACGATCCGGTTGCCGCCTTCGTTCAGCGCCTCCGTAATATCCGCGTGAAACGGCGTATGTCCGCCTTCGTGTACGGCGACCAATTGGCCGTTGACCCATACTTTGGCGGCATAGTCGACGGCGCCGAAGTGGAGGATGACGCGTTTGCCTTGAAAATGCGGCGGCATCTCCACCGTCCTGCGGTACCAGACGATATCGTGAACCGAAACGTCGCCGATGCCGCTCAGCTTGCTTTGGAAGCAGTAAGGCACGACGATCGTTTTGGAAAACGGTCGATCCGCATCGGCGTACCATTTGCCGCTTTCGCCTTCGTCGCGATCGTCGAACTCGAAATCCCATTGCCCGTTCAAGCACAGCCAGTCGTCTCTTTCAAATTGCGGCCTCGGATATTCCGCTCTCGGTACGGCATTCGCGCTGCTCATGTCCATCTCTCCTTAATAATATATATAATTGAAATAAAACAATAAAAAATGAGGTAATGTCGAAAGCGAAGAAACGGACGACGGAACGACATCCGTATGCGCTTTCGGCAGGGCGAATCCGGGTTTGTCCGAATGCGACAAACCCGCTTGCCTATTCGTTATTTATCCCGGCCGCGATTTGCCGTTATAGTCGAATCGGACGAGCAAGTCCTGCTCGTAATTGCCGAATTTGGCGCCGAACAGGTTGAGCCCGCCGACGTTGTCGCTATCCGGCTTGACGCCGATGCGCAGCTGAAACGCCGGAGCGTCGTGAACGCCGAGCCGGTCGATCGTAACGTCGGACACTTGCCGGCCGTCGATATAAGCGCCTTTGCCGTCGATCCGCCATTTTTTCAGCAGCCCGTACTGGCTTCGATGGCGATCCCACCACGAGGGCGTCAGCAGCCCGCGTTCGCCGCCGAAATCGCCGGGACTGAGGTACGTGCCGATTTCGATGCCGTTGATCCACACCGTAATGTCCGACGGCCAGTCCATGTTGTACATCGGCGCTTCCGAGCACACTTCCATCGAAACTTCGAGACCGGTCAGCCGGGCGCCGTACGGAACCTGGTTCGGAATTTGGTACGAAACGTAGCCTTGCCGGAACCAGAGCAGCTGCGCCTTGATTTTATCCGGCCCGTAAAAGCTGCGCGGCTCGTCCAAATAGCCGATGATGCTTTCTTCGCTGGCGAGACCGCAAGTCGGCCGCACGTCGCAATCCGAATAAAGGCCGATCGGCATATGCACGTATCGGACCGATTCGTCCGCGGCCGAGACGTCGTCCTTCAAATCGACGACGAGCTGGTCGAACTTCGCGGAGCATACTTTTTGAAAGCCGCGCGTGCCGGGAAGCAGCTCGGTCCGGATCAGTCCGGCGTCCTCCAGCTTCTTGACGCTGACGGTCGCGGTCGAGGACGGGAGCCCGAACATGTCGGCGATTTCGTTCACGTTCATGTCGGCTTTCTGGATTTGCTTGAAGATTTGCAGCCGCGATTCGTTGGACAGCGCTTTGGCGATTTCCAAAAATTCGTCTGCGGACAGTTTCAATATGCGGGACATGGAGCCGCCCTTTCTTTTAACTCTCAATATTAATTGTTAATGTTCAAAAATAGTATAGGGTTTCATGGCGATTTCGTCAAATACAATTGTTTGATCACCCGGTCGATCGGAAGCTCCTGCACGGACATGTCGAGCAGCGTGCACATGCCGTTCACCGCGGCGAAAAACTCGTTTATTTTCAAAAGCCCGGTATCGAGCTCGATTTCCGCCTCATGCGGGGAAATCATGCGTACGACGGCGGCGCCGCGAAGCTGTAAATCGGGAAAACGGTCCTCGGTCAGCAGCCGGATCATTTTGCCGCCTCCGACTTGGGTGCGCATCGCGCCGATCGTATCGTCGAAGACGATTTCGCCGTGGTTGACGACGATCACCCGTCCGGCAAGCTGCTCGACGTCGTCCAAATCGTGCGTCGTCAAAATGAAGGTGACTCCTTTGCGATTCATCTTCCAAATGAACCCGCGGATGTTTTCTTTGGCGATGACGTCCAGACCGATCGTCGGCTCGTCGAGGAAAACGATTTGCGGGCGATGGAGCATCGCCATCATAAATTCGCACTTCATCCGTTCCCCGAGCGACAGCTGGCGCGTCGGCTTGCGGACGACGTCGCGCACGTCCAGCAGCTCGGTCAGCTCCTCGAGCGTTTCGTCGAATTCGGCCTGCGGAATCGAGTAAATCGCTTTGTTCATATGGAACGCGTCCAGCGGCGGGATGTCCCACAGCAGCTGCGATTTTTGTCCGAAAACGGCGCCGATGCGGGCGACGTAGCTTTTGCGCTGCTTCCACGGCACGTATCCCATAATGCGGACGTCGCCCGACGTCGGATGAAGGACGCCGGTCAATATTTTCAGCGTCGTCGATTTGCCGGCGCCGTTCGGCCCCAAAAAACCGACGATTTCCCCCCGGCCGATTTGAAACGAAATGCCTTTGACGGCCTCCACTTCGACCGTTTGGCGGTACAGCAAGCTTTTGAGCGATTCCTTGAACGTATGGCCGCGTTGAAACGTCGTATACGTTTTCGTCAGGCGGCTTACTTCGATCAGCTTGTTCATGTTCGATTTACCCACCCGCGCTCGTATAATTGCCCAGCATCCGATGCCAAAACGTCAAGCTGAGCGTGAAAAAGGCGATACAGACGGCGACGGCGGTCCATACGTCGGCGGAAAGCTTGCCGAGCAGGGCGGACGCCGGAAAATAGCCGATCATCATGACCGGAACGGCTTGCAGCGCGATGCCTACGAACGATTTCGCGAAGACGGAGCGGGGGTATTGGCCGAACGACGTGACGGAGTCGAATATTTCGTACACGCGGCTGCTGCCGACCCAGCGGAACAAGATGCCGGACATGAGCAGCGCGAACGAGAACAGCGCCATAACGGAAAATAGCATCAGCACCCCGAACAACAGCCAGTCGGCCGCTCCCGCCGCCGGGACGTACCAGGACGCCGCGCCCATGACCAGCAGGCCGCTAAGCAGGCGTCCGAGCCCGTCCGGCTGGAAGCCGGTAACGAGCGCCATATAGAGCGCCGGCCGCGGCTTGATCAGCAGCAGGTCGAACGTGCCCTCCCGCACCCGGTCGAGCGTGTTCCAGACGATGCCGAAGAAAAACGGGAAGGCGATCCCTTTCGACAGCAGGAATACCGACTGGATGAGCAGCGCTTCGCCGAGGCTCCACCCCGGGAACGAAGCGCCCGTACGGTAAATGAGAAACGTGACGAGCGGAACGACCAGCTCGCCGGCGATCGTCAAAAACGAGCTGATCCAAAAATCGCCGCGGTACGCCATTCGGCTCGCGAACGACGTTTTGACGATTTCGACGTACGCGCGCAAACCGCCCGTCATGCCCCCACCCCCGTAAAACGTTTGATCCCGAGCCGCCACAGCATTTCGGAGACGAGCCACATGAAGCATACCGCGACCGCCTGCAGACCGACGATTTGCGGGATCGACATCGCGATGCCGCCGAGCTCGTACGAACCGATAAATACGCGAGCGGGCACGTACACGATAAATTGGAACGGCAGCACGAACAGCGCTTTTTGCAGAACGTCCGGCAAAAACGTAAGCGGCAAAAACACCCCGGCCGAAACGTCGCGCAGCAGATGAAACATGCCGCGAATGCCGTGCGCGTTCGTCAGCCAAAACGCCGTAAGCCCGATGCAGTAGTTGACGAGAAACATCATCAGGAAGCTGAGCGCCGCGGAGACGGCGGCCCAGACCGGATAGGCCGGCATCAAGTCGACCTGAAAGCCGAAATGCAAAATGAGCGCGACGGGAACGAGCTCGAGCCAAAAGCCGAGAATCCGGTGCCCCGCCTTTTGCGACAAGGCGAACCAGCGGTGCGAAACCGGTCGCAGCAAAAAGGTGAGAAATTTGCCGGTGCGAATGAGCATTTGCAAATTCCAATCGGCAAAGTCGAAAACGGCGTAATTGATGACGGCGATAATGCCGTAATAGGCGAGCATTTGCTCCAGCGTCAGCCCGCCTACCGTTTCCCGGGTCGAGAACACCGCCTGCCAGATGAACAGCTGAACGAGAAACAGGACGGGGCCGACGAAGAGGGAGACGGCCATATGCGACCGATAGGCCGCCCACTCTTTGTAGGTGACGAACGCGACGGATTTCAGCACCCGCAGCATGGTCAGTTCAAGCCCGACCAAATGATGTTGCCCGGATGAACGATCGATTCCGGCAAAAATCCCGGCAAGGAGGTCGGCACGAAAAAGACGGCGACGAGCTGTTCGGCCGGGTCGATATGAAGCGCGCACCGGCCTGCGCCTTCGTGGGAAAACGTCGCCTGCGACTTCAGCTCGCCCCGCTCCAGAAACAGGTTGAGGCCGAGTCCGTAATTTTTGGACGGAATTTGAACGCCCCAGGCATAGGCCGGCACCCGGAACAGGTGGTTGCGGGTCATCGCCTCGACCGATTTCCGGCCGATGATGCGTTTGCCGCGGAACGTGCCTTTGTCGAGCAGCATTTGGCCGAACTTCCACAGGTCGTGCAGCGTGGAGTGCAGGCCGCCGCCGGCGCGCGGCATTTTGCCGGGCTGCTTCGTGTTCGCCGTCAGCCGTTCCGCGTCGAATCGTTCCGCCAGGCAAACTTCGCCGTGCAAATGAGGAGGCACTTCGAAAAACGTGCGCTCCATTTCGAGCGGCTCCAGGATCGAGCGCGCAACGTAGTCGTTATAATGCATGCCGGTTACTCTGCCGATCAATTCGCCGAGCACGCCGAAACCGGCGCTGGAATAGTTGTAAAACTCGCCCGGTTTGCAGCGGACCGGGCCGGACAGCACGCCTTTGATCCAGTCGTCGCTGTCGGTGCCGTTCCACCAGCCGCGCGGATACGGCTCCAAATAATAGCCGGGGTCCGGGCAAATGCCCGACGTATGGGTCAGCAGGTGGAACACCGTGATCGATTTATGTAAGGCGGTGTCGAACTCGCCGATGACGCTCGAGACGGGCTGTTCGAGATACAGCTTGCCGTCCTCGACGAGCTTCATGATCGCGACGGCGGTAAACGCTTTCGTCGTCGAGGCGATTCGGCGTATGGAATCGGGCTTCAGGTCGCCGCCTTCCTCGAAGCCGACGCGCGCGCCCATCGATTTATGGGCGAAGATGCTGCCGTAGCGGGCCAGCAAATAGGAGGCGGCCTGCAGCTTGCGCTCCGCGATCAACTTCAGGAAATGGCGGTCGAGCACGTCAAGCTTCCCCGCGTCGTAGCCGACTTCGGCCGGATCGGCATCCGTCCGCCCGAGGTGAACCGTCTCCTCGCGCAGCTGTTCGTTCGTCATAGGCATCCCTCTTTTCGTATATTCGCGGTGGGGGTAATCACTTCAAGCCCGACCACATGACCGCTCTCGTGCCGATGACGGACAGCGGAGCCCACAGGATGCCCGTCGGTACGATGAAGACGGCGACGAACCGTTCCGCCGGGTCGACCTTGACGCCGCACCGTCCGAATCCTTCGTGTCCGTACGTTCCCGGCGTTTCGATCGTCGGCGCGGCCAGGCTCAAGCCGAGGCCGAACGAATAGTCGGAGGCGTTGCTGCCCCAGACGCTCGTCTTGACGCCGGACAGCTGGTTGCGCGTCATCGCTTCCACCGATTTGCGGCTGAGGATGCGGGCTCCGCCGAACGTTCCGCCGTTCAGCATCGTTTGGCCGAGCTTCCACATGTCTTCGAGGGTGGAGAAGAGGCCGTTTCCCGCGCGCGGCGGCTTCCCCGTCCGGTCTTCGCTGGAGCGGCATTCGCCGACCTGCCATTCGTCTGTCACGCAAACCTCGTCCAGCAAATGATCCGGCACCTCGAAAAAGGTGCGGGTCATGCCGAGCGGCCGGGCGATGCGCTCGATCACGTACCGCTCGTACGGAATGCCGGACGCCCGCGTAACGATTTCGCCCAGCACGGCGAAGCCCGCGCTCGAATAGGCGTACCGCTCGCCCGGCTTGAAGGGAAGCGGTCCCGAAAGGACGGCCGTGATCCAGTCGTCGTACCCTCTCAGCCCTTCGAACCAGGCGGTCGGATACGGCTCGAGAAACGCGCCCGGATCGGGGTAGACGCCCGACGTATGGGTCAGCAGCTGAAAGACGGTGATGTTTTTATGTAGCGGCGTATCGAAGTGCGGCAGCACGGTCGACACCGCTTGCTCCAAAAACAGCTTCCCTTCCTCGATCAGCTGCATGACGGCCACGGCGGTGAAAAACTTGGTGACCGAATACGTCTTGCGGATGCTGTCCGGCATCAAATCCGGACTTCCGTCCCGATACGTGAGCTTTCCCATGGACCGGTGGGCGAATATGCGCCCGTCCCGCGACATCAAGTAACCGGCGCACTGCAGCTTGCCGTCGCCGATCATACCCGCCAAATGGGCGTCCAGCGCCTGCAGCCGCTCCGCGTCGTACCCGGCTTCCTCCGGCGACGCGTCCGTTCGTCCGTCGTGAAAAACCGGCATTTCCGTTTCTCGGATCATACCGAACCCCGCTTCCTGATCATAGTAATGATACCTGCAAGTTCCAGAACTGTTTAACCATTATAAGACAGAACGTACGTTCTGTCTACGGATATTTTGGCTTTATCGATTTTATAGCCGCGACAAAGAAAAAGGCCGCGACATACGGTCGCAGCCCGATGATGACGATCGGTTCGGCAGGATCAGTAGCAAACGGAAGACTCGACATATTTCAGGTCGATGGAATATCGAACCCAGGTCCGCCCGGTCCAACGCCAGCCGCCGATCGAGCTGCGGCCGACAAAGGTCAAATACATCCAGTACGAGTCGCCGTTCCTTTGCCAAATGTAGGTAAACTTGTTGCGGCAGCGGGCGATCGCCCCCGGGTCGAGCGCATACGCGGAAGCGGGCGGCTTCGCGGGAATTTGCGACGGAGGCGCGGTCATCGGCGCTTGCTCGCCGCCGGTTGCGCTTGATCCGCCGACGTCGCCAAATCCGCCGACGCTGCCCGGTCCGTCGCCGTCGTCGGAGCCGGTCGCGACGCCGGTGGAGCCGGAGCCGCCGGGCAGGCTAGAGCCGCCGGGCAGGCTAGAGCCGCCGGGCAAGCCGGAGCTGCCCGGGAAGGCGGAGCTGCCAGGCAAGCCGGAGCCGCCGGGCAAGCCGGAGCTGCCGGGCAAGCCGGAGCCGCCGGGGAAGGCGGAGCTGCCGGGCAAGCCGGAGCCGCCCGGGAAAGCGGAGCCGCCGGGCAAGCCGGAGCCGCCCGGGAAGGCGGAGCTGCCCGGGAAAGCGGAGCTGCCGGGCAAGCCGGAGCCGCCCGGGAAGGCGGAGCCGCCCGGGAAGGCGGAGCTGCCGGGCAAGCCGGAGCCGCCCGGGAAGGCGGAGCTGCCGGGCAAGCCGGAGCCGCCCGGGAAAGCGGAGCCGCCGGGCAAGCCGGAGCCGCCCGGGAAGGCGGAGCCGCCGGGCAAGCCGGAGCCGTCTGGCAGGCCCACGCCGCTTTGTCCCCCCGTTCCGGGAGGAAGCCCGAGGGCACGGCTCTCATCGTCCGGAATTTCCACATATTGCGCCGGTATAAACACCCACATATCGTCAAACATCCTTTCGCTTCAGCATTGATGCCTACGTTCAATGTATGTCGGCGAAAGCCTATTGACACAACTTTCATTCGGGCTACGACGAGCTAACGGTTTGTCCGGGGGGAGCGGCGCGCATAAGAGCTTATTGAGACTTCTATTTTGTGAGGCGTTTCTCCGCTATTTCGGCATGAATACGAGTCCCCAAAGACCTCTAAAGTAAACGGGGAACGGGTATGCGAGAACATAAGAGTCTCAAACGTCCGCTATTTTGCCAAAGCTTCGAGATGAGACTCCCAACCTGCGGATATCGAAGCAAAACCGCCTCACGCCGCCGCTGCGCCTGCGGCCCTCGCCCGCGCCGCCTCGCCGCCGCCGCCGCGCCTGCTTACGCGCCTG